>JAWOBS010000340.1:0-8325 GCA_046484145.1 Bacteroidales bacterium | reverse complement strand
TCAGCTTCACTATATGATGGATTCTCAGATAATATCAACTTAGAAGAAAAACCGGTACCATGGCCGTCACTCATAAAATTACCACCTGTTGCGATTAATTGTCCATCATCACCACCTATCTCATAATAAGGAACATCCATATAACCGGCCATAAAAGAAGGAATATTATTATCATCGGGTCTGTATGGCCTGTTATACAACCAGTCAATAAAAGCTAAATCTCCATTTTCAAGATAAACGCTCTGTGGCCCATAATCCCTTACCCAAACAGAATTGAAAGGTGCCTGAACCATTACAACATTATCCAAATCAACGCCTCCATTACTCAAATAGGACTGGACATCGGATGGATCAGAACAAATAATATAAACAGTAACAGCTTCTACTGCCTTTTTCACAATCTCTCTTAACTCGGATGAATATCCTGCCCATGTTATTAACACGCCTTGTGCTTCCTCCCACTCTGCGGGGGTACGCGGTGGTGCAGCAGGTGGCGAGGTAAAATTTATTGAATTTGGGTTATGAATAAACTCATCATATACTTTCTTTTCTTCATCTGTTAATCCTTTTGGAAGTGGTTGCTGGCTATATCCGGCCTTTGCAACCAATAATATCAAAACAACAATAACACTCGCAAATTTTTTCATTTTTTTAAAGCTTAGTTAAACTGTCAAATAAAATTTGTAAACTCACTCCCTCATCTGTATATACAACGTAAAGCTTAGTACCTTACTTCAAAACCGGAATAATTTGAAATTGCCGAGTCATTAACAACAATATCCGTTACCCTCGCCCAATTTGGGCCGGCCTTACAATAGTCAATAAAAGTATCAACATCCTTTTCTTCGCCTTCTGCTTCAATAAATACGCTGCCGTCCGGCATGTTTTTAACAAAGCCTTTCACATTAGAATTTTCAGCACTTTTTTGAGCAAAGTATCTGTAACCAACTCCCTGAACCTTCCCTTTTACAGAAATTTGAACTGCTTTTTTTGACATAATTATTGATGATTATTAAATTTAAAACTTAAAATCCTGAACAAAAGAAAACAAAGTTCTTTTAAAAAAGCTTAACACATATTAAAACGTAATTGTTTTAACAACTTTTTTATTTTTTGTGTAAGCAGCAATGATTTTGCGCACATCACTATTATCGTTTGCTTTTTGAATATATTGAACCAGGCCGGCAGGACTCTCTATTGTTTCATTTTTTGAAAAATATCCAAAGCCCAGATATTTGCCATTCACTATTAACACTAAAGAAAGTTCATCGCCATTTCTACCTTTATCAATAATTGCAATATTTTGTCCATTAAAAGAAATGTCGTTCAAAGCTTTCTCTGCCCTAACATTATAATCTTCGGGCTTTTCTTCTCCTACGCAGGCACCTTTGCAAATTTTTATGGCGTAATAAAAGCATGCTCCTGTTGTTTGGTAAAGGCCGCAAAGGTTCTGACAAAGATTATATTTGTTAACCAGTTTTGACAAAAAATCAATTGCCCTGTCTCGTGAAGGAAAACATACATGAGGAGTTTCATCAGCGTTGGTATTGTTTATTTTAAAACACAAATAACCATCCTTATCTGCGAAACTATAAATTCCATGATTAAAAATCGATCTTCTTTGTGCCCTGTTAAATAATGGTTTTTTCTCCTTTATAATTTCAGATTCCTTAAGTAAAGCAATAAGTTCACTGCCAGTTTCTTCATAATCAATGCGTGATATTCTACCAACCATTTCAACAGCTTTTTTCTTTGTATTTTCTCTGAGATGGCTATATATTCTTTGTTTTATTTTATTGCTTTTCCCAACATAAATCAATTCATCATCATTATCATAGAAAAAATAGATACCGGCCTTATCAGGAATTTTATCAAGTGTACTAAGATCAAGTGCGGGGTTCAGTATATTTCCCTTTAGCTTTTTATCAATAAAATCAAAAAGTATCCCATTAGAACTATTTTGTTTTATCATTTCAAAAAGCTTAACAGTAGCCAAGGCATCACCCGCTGCCCTATGCCTGTTGTTTAGCCGAATATCCAGATCATTACATAAGCGTCCCAGGCTGTACGACCTAAGTCCGGGAAACACTTTCCGGCTCATCTTAACAGTGCAAACACATTCTCTCTGATAATTATAGCCAAGCCTTAAAAACTCTTCACTGATAAACTTGTAATCAAATGCAACATTATGGGCAACGAAAATTTTCCCGTCAGTTATTTCTACAATTTTTTTTGCAACCTCAAAAAACTTCGGAGAATATTTAACCATATCATCAGTAATACCGGTCATTTTTGATATAAAATGGGGTATTTTTGTTTGAGGGTTAATAAGCGTTTGGAATTCTTCAACAACTTTATCACCATCATGGATAAACACAGCTATTTCGGTAATTTTATCCTTCTTGGGGTTTCCACCGGTAGTTTCAATATCAATTATTGCAAACATTAGAAATAATCATATAGTAAATTAAAAATGTTTGTAAAGTTAAAAAGAAAGAGCCGACAATAAGTCGAATTTAAAGTTTTTTACGAGCCTGAATATTTTCGGCTAGAACCGGAAGTTTCCAGTTCCTTCGGAAGCTGGAAATTCCTCGCACCAGAACCGGAAGCTTCCACTTTTGCGGAACTTCCAGCTTCGGGTTTGCGTTTTTAAACAACAAAAGGACAGGTCAAGCCCTGTCCCTACAGAAATACTCGGTATAATTTTTATGGCCGGTCAAGCCCGGCCAATACTAGGAGTGTGCGCATAAACACAGGGATTTGTCATCCTGAGCCATCGGCGAAGGATCCCGTTGAAACCAGGAAAGGGCTGTTGAAAGCTTTGGTAATAGAACACACGTCATTTCGAGCGTTAGCGAGAAATCCCGTTGAAATCAGGGAATGCTGGTTAAGAGTGATTATTAAAAGTCGTTGGGCACGCTAATCCGCGGGATTCCTCCCTTACGGTCGAAATGACGTGCATGGAATGTGGCTGGTAATAAGGGTCACGCTCATCCGCGGGATTCCTCCCTGACGGTCGGAATGACGTGCAGAAAATACACAACCGGAAGCTTCCGGCAGGAACTTCCGGCTTCGGGTTATAGAAAATTTCAAGATGGGAATTTAAATCCTGCTTTTACTTTTTTACTAAGAATTATCAGCTTAAGATTTCAGCCAATCCCAGGCTTTATCGGCATCTTTAAAGTATTGCAGACTTGTATTCGGGCCAATTTTTTCATAAGCCCGGGCTGCATCAAAAAAGGCATTAACAAAAAGGTTTTGTGGTATGATAAGAGCAATTCGGGATGGTGGGAGGTCAGCATACATAGCAAATATGGGGTTTTCAAACCAGGCGCCGGAATCAGGAGTAATATTATAATCACAGCCTGACATATCTACCAGCATCTTATCAGGAGCAATATCTGTTATCAAATCACGAATATCATTAAAAATTTTAGTATGCTGCTTGTTAATTATATTTCCACACGTTTCTTTCCATTTTATTACCGCAATCTTTTCATTATCCGCAAATTCAATGGTAACAAGTTCATTATCAAATATTTGTTTAAACATAATATAAATTTATAAAGTGTTTGACTATTTACCTGATCTTAGCGACAAAAACCGGCTTATTGGTCTCATTAATAATATCTTCAGTGCCACTGCCAAAAATAAGCTTATGAATCTTGCCTTTCCCTTGCGACAAAACTGCAATCATATCAGGATTGTACTTCCTTACAAAATGCTGGATACCATCTTCCAAAGTATTATTGTTCACAACATTAATATCATAATTATTAAGCATGTTTTTAACTGCCAATTCCTGAAGTTCCTTAATTGCTTGTCCGGAAGAACCTGAGTCATCGGTAAGCACATGCAAAAGCTGCATCCTGGCATTCAGGGCTTTAGCCAAATCAGCAATATCAGCAAGGCCACTTTGATCCTCCTCTTCAATATCAATGGCTACCAAAATATTATCAATTTTGCCGGCATCTGCCTCATCTTGCACAATAATCATGGGATAATCTGCTTTGCGAACTATTTTCTCTGTATCTGTACCAAACAATAATTCCAAAAAACTATGTTCATCACAGCTTCCACATACAATCAGTCCTGCCTCATATTCTTCCATATATCTATTCAAATCAGTTTTGCTGTCATTAAATCTTACAAAAGGCTTTATTCTTACCTTGTCGGTTGAGAACTTCGCTGCTTCTTCTTCTGCAAGTTTCTGGTGTTTTTTCATCAGGGCTACATTAAAATGCTCAATTCTATTACCATTGGAAGCAAAAATATCACCCGAGCTTGAAAATACCTGTGCATGTGCAGGAATGATTATATTAAGCAATGAAATCTCTGAAACATCCATCTGTTCAGCCAGATTTACAGCAAAACCGGTAACCATTGCCGAAAGTCTGTCAAGCTCCGAAAGAATTAAAATTTTTTTGATATCCATAAAGCTTTTTATTTTTAGTTTAAAATTTATCTTTCCAAATCCATACCATTATAAGCAAGCTTCAACCCTCCACCCTAAATACCTGGCATACTGCATTTTATAACATCATTTGGAAAATACAAATAATACATTGTAGAACAATTTCAACATTAATGAAAAAATTGTATTTTTATATTATTATTTTGTTAATGTAAAGGAATTAAGGCATATTTTGCCTAAAAGCGTTTTAATATGAAGAACATTTTGCCAGACGATCTGCCTAATCCGGTTATTATCTATGATTCGAATTGGAAAATTAAGCAGATCAATGAATCTGCTACTTCTGTACTAGGCTATTCAGAGGCTGCTGAACTTATCGGAAAATCTTTCAAAGATATTTTGCATGAAGGCAATCATGATGTTATAGATACTATTTATTACAATCTAAATAATAAAAAAAACAGGTTTCATAATCAAGAAATTAAGCATTTATGCAAAGATGGAAGGATGGTCAGCCTTTTATCCCGGTTTGGCATTATTGACAACCAGAATAGCCTGGATAAAAAGAAATACATTCAATCAGCTTTTTATACAGGTGAAGAAACAACCCAGGAACAACAGCTTAAGAAGTTACATTGTTTAAAAATTCTGGCTGAGAATGTACCTGGCTTAATGATGCTGCTGATTGACAAAAACCATGAAATAACATGTAGTGTTGGGAATGAAAAAAGGAAGCATATAAAAATAAAAGAAGTTGAAGAATCAAAAATGCTTGAAGATTGGCTGCCGGAGGGTATTATCAATGTCACAAAACCACTTCTGAAAATTGCCTTCGAAGGCACTCCCGTAAGTCGCGAGTTTAATCATGAAAAGGACTATTACTCAATTCGTTTGGCTCCAATATCAGATCAAAATAATGACGATTTATGTGTAATCATATTGCAAAACATTTCTGAAAACAAGATTATTGAGAATAAACTAAAGGTGTCAAAGGAAGTAGCAGAAGAGGCTAATAAAGCAAAAAGTAATTTCATCGCCAAAATGTCTCATGAAATCAGAACTCCACTTAATGCTGTTATTGGCTTTACCGAACAATTAAGAAAAACCAAGCTTAATAAAAAACAAATAACTTACCTTGATATAGTAAATAATTCATCACAACATCTTTTATCTACAATAAACGACATCCTGATACTCTCAAGGATAGAATCGGGACATTCCGAAGTGGATGAAGAACCTTTCAGCATAGTAGAGGTAATCAAAGCTGTAAAGGATGTTTTTGAACTAAGTGCCAGGGAAAAGAATCTGGATTTTCAGGTTAATTACGACCCGGCGGTCAAGGAAATTTTAATGGGCGATCCTGCAAAAATTCGGCAAGTACTCATCAATCTTATTGCCAATGCCATCAAATTCACGCATCAGGGTGGTATATTGGTAAGCTGTTCGCTTATTAAGCGCACTAACAACAAACTTACAATTCGCTTTGACGTAGCTGATTCCGGAATCGGCATAACAGATGATAACCTTAAACGCATCTTTCAACCTTTTCACCAGGTTGATAATTCCCTGGAACGCAGTTATTTTGGATCGGGGCTGGGACTAACTATCAGCCAGGATCAGGTAAAATCAATGGGCGGTGAAATAAAGGTAAAGAGTTCACCGGCTAAGGGATCAACTTTTTCCTTTATGCTGACTTTAAAAAAGTCAAAAAAACAATTGCCAAAATACGATTATGACAAACCCCTTCTGCCGGATACCAAGCTGGAACAAGTGAGTATACTATATACAGATGACGATCTTGTGAGCCGCATGCTCGGAAAAGTAATACTGAACCAATACAAAGCGAAATGCATTTTTGCAAGTTCGGGCGAGGATGCAATTAAAAAATATAAGCCGGGCCGCTTTGATATCATTCTACTCGACATAAACATGCCCGGCACAAGTGGAGTTGATGTTGCCAAACACATCAGAAAGATTGAAAAAGGCAGCAAAAATTTTACATACACCAAAATTATAGCCATGACAGCAAATGTTTTAAAAAAACATATCAAGGAATATTTAAAAGCCGGCATGGACGATTTTATCTTGAAGCCTTTCAGCGAATCGGATTTGATAAAAAAAATCGCTTTTCACAGCACAGGAATAAATTCTGAGCTTTCCGAGACAAAGCAAGGTGACAAACTGCAGAGTGCAAAAAAAGACTATAATCTGGATGAATTGCTTAGTATCACTAAAGGTGATAAAGAATACACTTTACTAATGCTTGATACTTTTCTTGAGAATAGTAATAAGATGCTGGATCAAATGAAAAAATCATATTATAAGGATGATTATCTTTCAATAGCAGAAGCTGCGCACCGCTTGCTACCTTCTGTTGAGCAACTGGGTTTTAGAGATGCATCTAAAGTGCTAAAAAAAATAGATGCCCGTTACCTTAGAAAGAGCAAATTCAATAAAGATCCGGAAATGATTGAGCATGCCATGGATGAAGTGAAGTCATGCATTGATAAAATCAGCATAGCCAGGGAAGATTATTCCTGATTTCAAATAATTACGTTTTATATTAATTACTTTTGCTATAAACTCTAAATATCATCACAATTATGAAAGCTTCTATTCTTATCATTGATGACGACCCGTACATAATCAACTTACTCGAAAAATACTTTCAACGAGAAGGATACAGGGTATTTACTTCATATAAAGGTAAGCCGGCACTTAAGCTGCTGAATGAAGAAGTAATTGATGTTGTCTTATGCGACATACGATTGCCGGATATTAACGGCACAGAGCTTCTTCCTTTTATACGGCAGGCATCTCCCGAAACTTCAGTAATTATGATGACCGCCTATGCTAAGATAAAAACGGCAGTTGAAGCTATCAAGGTAGGAGCCTTTGATTATGTTACCAAGCCAATTTACCCTGAAGAAATAAGCAGTATTATAAAACGAGCAATACAAAAACGAAACGGGGTTCAGAAAGAAACCGATGATCTTTTTATCACAGGAGAATCCGGAAAAATGCTGGAACTTATTGACCAGGCAAGCCTGGTAGCACCCACGGATATGTCAGTCTTAATACAAGGTGAAACAGGATCAGGTAAAGAATATATTGCCAGGCTAATTCATAAAAACAGTGCACGCAAAAACAAAAAATTTATGGCTATTGATTGCGGCGCTATTCCCCGCGAACTTGCTGCCAGCGAGCTGTTTGGACATGTGAAAGGCTCTTTCACAGGAGCAATATCCGATAAGGCAGGTTACTTTGAACAAGCCAATGGAGGGACCATCTTCCTTGATGAGATTGGCAACCTTTCCTACGAGACACAGGTTAAGCTTTTGCGAGCAATACAGCAAAAGGTAATCACTCGCGTGGGAGACAGCAAAACAATTGATGTAGATGTACGTATTATTTGCGCTTCTAACAGTGATCTTCTGGAAGCTTCTGATGATGGACATTTTCGCGAAGACCTATACCATCGTATCAATGAATTCAAACTGAAGCTACCCCCATTACGCGAGAGAGGCGATGACATTTTAATCTTTGCAAAACATTTTATAAACGAAGCAAATCGCGAACTTAATAAAAACGTCAAAGACCTTGACAGCGAAGTAATTACAGTGTTCCGCAACTACCCCTGGCATGGAAATTTACGCGAACTGCGAAATGTGATAAAACGCAGCGTGCTCATAACCCATAATGATCTGATAACAATGAATTCGCTTCCTGAAGAGCTTAAAGTAAAAAAAGAATCAGATTTTGAAGTGCTGGAAAAAACAGTGACAACACTTGACCTAAAGACTGCTGCACTGCAATTCCTCGTAGGCGGACAGGAGTTCCTCCTCGTAGGACTGCATTTCTTTGCGCAGGTTCTTCAGCTCCTGGCGGGATTGCTCCAATTCCGATTCCAG
>JAWOBS010000136.1:0-8441 GCA_046484145.1 Bacteroidales bacterium | reverse complement strand
TGGTATTGGAATAACTGTAGGAGCGCATTATAAAGGCAAAATTATTGATGTAAACAATGGGCTTGATGGAGATGGGCCAATGTCACCACAAAGAAGTGGTGGTTTGCCTGTTGGGCAACTTATTGAGTTATGCTTTTCGGGCGATTTCACAAAAGAGGAAATGATTCGTAAAGTTCGTAGTAATGGCGGACTAAAAGCCTATCTTGGAACAAGTGATGCGTTGGAAGTTGAAGAAATGATAAATAATGGCGACAAAAAAGCTGAGCTGATTTATAAAGCCCTGGCATACCAGGTCTCAAAAGAAATCGCGTCTATGAGTGCTGTCCTAATGGGCGAGGTTGATGGAATTATTATTACAGGAGGACTCTCTCAGAGTCAGCTTATCATTGATGAAATTTCAAAAAGAATCACCCACCTTGGAGAGATAACGGTCTCTCCCGGTGAAAATGAAATGAAAGCATTGGCAAATAACGGTTACCTGGTTTTAAGAGATGAAATAGAAGTTAAAGAGTATAAATAGATTCTTTAATTTTTCACTGCTATATAAAGCATTCTTTTTGATCATTGTTTTTATACTCTGATCTGTATTTCTTCATTTATTATAATTTTTCTTATGACAAAAACAGAGATCATAAAACTAATCATTGATGTTTCTCACCGTCTTTCCATGCATCATGCCTTTTGGTTTGTAGAGGTTCAAAAGAAATTTGGAAGTGAAAAAGCTTTCGAAATCATGAGTAATGTCTTTGAAACAAGCTACAATATCCAAATGAAAAGACTGTCCAAAATATTGGATTTTGAACTTGAGGATGGAACTCCTTCTATACTTAATAAGATGGATGAAAATAAGGTTAAAAAACTCCTTGAAGGTATATCTGTTAATTGGCTTGCTAATGATGGTGTATGGTTTCAGGCTGTTGAGAATTCCTATAATATGACTGATGCCAAATATTGTAATGATAATTGCTGGGCGCAGTTTTCTCCTTTCGAAGCAAGATCTATAATGAAACATCTTGGCTTGCCTGCTAATTCAGGACTGGATGGATTAAAGAAAGCATTGCAATATCGTATTTATGCATTCGTTAATGTACAGGAGATTGTTGAGGAAAAAGATAAGAGTTTTGTTTTTAGAATGAACGATTGCCGTGTACAATCAGCCAGAAAACGTAAGGGGCTTGATGATTATCCTTGTAAATCTGCAGGAATTGTTGAATACACTACCTTTGCCGAAACCATTGACAGCAGGATAAAAACAGAATGCATTGCTTGTCCGCCGGATAAACACCCGGATGAATGGTACTGCGGATGGAGATTTTACATTTAAAAAAGTAACAGTTTAATAATAAAGCATATGTCTAAAGCTTTTTTTTATCGATTCATATTTTCATTTGTTATAGTCTTCTTAATGTTTAACCTTGTTAGCATTGCAGATACCACTGATGTTCAACAGGATGAAAATATAGAAACTGTTTGGATGCGTGGTAAAGTCATTTCCAAATCATTTGTTAATAAAGTTGGCAAAGAATTTCCTGATATTTCGGAGTTTTATTTCAGACATTTTTATAAAAATTATTTTATCAAAATGTCCGAATCTGAACAAAATGTGAATCTTTCAGAATATGCTGATGAGTTTGCCAGGATTAATTGTGAAATCAGGGAAGGTTTATGGGATGGTGATGATCCAAATGCACAGAGCAGAGTAGGAGAGTATTTGGCAATATTTCATATTGAAAAGATAGTTCCTCCACAACAAATTATTTATACTGATGCTAATAACAATCAGTATTTTATTGATTCCGGATTTATAAAATACCGTCCGGTGAGCAAGGAAGATAGTTCGTCAGGAACATACAGCGGTGGTGAGCCTGAAGATATTGAAATTGATATGGAGGATTTTATGAATATATACTTCCTGGTTGAAAATGCATTTATCAATCAACAGTTACACCTGATAAAACGCATCAAAACATCTTCAATTATTACGATTGAATTTGAGGATGAAGAACTACGTGCAATTATTATTGATTCCCGAGAAATTCAGGAAATTGAAGGCTTCTTGGAGAAATTCTTTCAGCAATAGAAACAACCTGATTACTACTGAAGGAATGGCATGTATTGGTTATTGTAATCCGAGTTTGCTAATAAAAAGTTATCTTTGTATAAAAATGTAAATATGGATTCAATTAGAATTGAAATATTAAATCCGAAAGCAAGAAAGTTGTTGAAAGACCTTGCAGAGTTGAAACTAATCAAAATATCTGAATCATCAGATAGAAAAAGTGAATTAAAACTCCTTCTTGATAAACTGAGAGCTAAATCAGATAATACTCCATCTTTGGAAGAGATTGAAAAAGAAGTTGAAACTGTCAGGAAAGCACGATATGAAAAAAAAGATTAGAATTATTCTTGACACTAATATTTGGATTAGTTTTCTTATTACAAAATCCATGAAAGATATTGACAGTCTTATCTTTAATGATAAGGCTGTTCTTTTATTTAGCGATGAGTCAATAATTGAGTTTATAGATGTTGCAAGTCGAGAAAAGCTGAAACCATATTTTACAAAAGAAGACATTGTATCTCTTATTGACATCATTGAAGAATATGGAGAAATTGTGGAAGTAAAGAGTAAAGTTAATATTTGCAGAGACAAAAACGATAACTTTCTATTGTCTTTAGCTTTGGATGGAAAGGCTGATTACTTAATAACCGGAGACAAAGATTTACTCATTCTTAACAGTATTGGCAAGACACAAATTTCTAATATGACTGACTTTCTCAAAAAGAACAAACATAAATAAAGAATACTGTTATTCCGGATAAAGCTTTGAAAAAAAATACAATTACTACATAATCAATTGGAACACGGATGACACGGATCAGACGGATTATAACGGATAAATTTATGCTTGTCATCTGTAAATAGTATTCTTCTAAATATTATTGTTTTTAAGAATTTAGTAATAAACCAACTTCAATTATATAATAGAGTCATCCGTTTTTAATATTGCGATTAAAAATCAGTGATTATCTGTATCATCAGTGTCATCAGTGTGCTATTTTAAATTTAAAGAAAATCCACTAAAAAATTGGAACACGGATGACACAGATCAGACGGATTAAAACGGATAAATACTTCTTTGAAAAATGGATTTCCCATCCGGAAGTCAGGCTAAGATTCTTAATTATTAAATGAAATTTTTTCTTTCTACAATTATAAATATCAGTAACCAAATTCCTTGCCTTCTATCTTTTCAATATTTAGTTTAAAAATTACCAAATTTTTTATTGAAGGGGCATTATATGGAAAATCTTTACCTGTGTATTTCCTCATGATGATATTCATACACTTTATCTTTTCATCATAATCTTCAACAAACTCTATTTTACCAAATGCAACTACACTTCTGTAATACATCCCATAACTGCAAGCCACAGGCTCATCGCGGAAAAAAAGTTTGTGGTCTGTACTGAAACTGACGCAGGCTTTGGGATTTTTCTTCAGCATATCTAATTTCATCCCTCCCGGGCCTGTGTGAAAAAATATAGTGTTATCTTCATACCCGAAGTTAAAAGGCAAAACATAAGGATTATCATTTTCAGACATTCCTATAAAACACACATCACATTTGTCAATTATATACTTAATCCTCTCAGGATCGGTAAATACTGCATTTTTCATTTTCTAAATATTTTTAAAACAACAATATTCAAAAATACTAATAAAGTATAATTCGACAATCATTATTACTGTATTTTGCAGTTGACGGAGAATAGTAAAAAAGTTATGAACCGCATTGTGTAAAAAAGATTGTTTGCTTTTTTTGTAAAACTAAAAATTATTGAAGGAAATTTCATATAATTGCATAGTAATGAGATATTTTAAAAAATAAAATTATGGGAAAAGTTATAGCAATCAGTAACCATAAGGGCGGAGTGGGCAAAACCACTTCAGCTATTAATTTTGGTGCCGCATTAGCCAGATCAGGGAAAAAAGTGCTTTTAATTGATTTTGACCCTCAGTCTAATTTAAGTCAAAGCCTGGAAATTACCGAACCTGAGATTGATATTTATTCTATTATAAAAGGAGATAAAGAGGCTAATGCTGTTAAGCTTAACAAAAATCTTTATATGATCCCCGCAGTCAGTTCTCTTGGTGCTGCTGAAATAGAGCTTGCTGCAGAAGCCGGCAGAGAATATATACTGTCTGAGATTCTGGATGATATCAAAGATGATTATGATTATATAATTATTGATTGCCCTCCATCCTTAGGTTTGTTGACTATCAATGCATTCACAGCCGCAGATGAGGTGCTTATACCTATGCAGGCCGAGTTTCTCGCTTTGCAAGGTATCGGCAAACTTTTGGGACTGGTTGAAAAGATAAAGAAAAGGCTTAATGAAAGATTAACAATAGCCGGTATTTTTATTACCCAGTTTGACAGAAGAAAAGTGCTTAACAGGCACGTCCTTAACACTATTGAAGGCCACTTTGGTGATAAAGTATATAACACTACAATTAGAAATAATGTTGCTTTAGCAGAGGCTCCAAATTCCGGCCTTGATATTTTTGAATATAATGAAAATAGTAATGGTGCTTTTGACTATAAAATGTTTACGAAAGAATATCTTAAAAGAGAGAAAAACGGAGCATGATTTCTTGAAAATTAGCCAGTATTTTTTATTCAATTCTAATTAAAAATGAAAGAATTAACAAAAGTTGAGGAACAGATTATGATTGTTCTTTGGAAAATTCACTCCGGTTGTGTTAATGATATAATTTCTAAAATTAATGAACCCAAGCCAAAATATACCACCATTTCTACAATAGTTAGAATACTTGAAGACAAGGGCTTTGTCAGCCACAAGAAAAAGGGCAGGGCACATATTTATTATCCTTTAATTGATAAAAAATCATATGCCTATTTTTTGCTTAATAATTTGTCATCAACCTATTTTGGCAGTTCAATGCGTCAGATGATGGTGTTTTCATTACGCGAGAAAAAAATAAGTGTCTCTGAGTTGGAAGAGTTGAGAAATATTATCAATGATGAGATAAATAATCAAAATACATCAAATTAGAGTATTAATTTCAGAGGGCCGCCATAAGCTGAGAAAAGATTATCATCATAACAAGAGCCATTGGATAAACCGTAGCATAAGCCACTGATGAAGCTTCACTGCTGCTTTTGCTGTCAATAACCGCCAGTCCCGGCGTTGACGTCATACTTCCTGCAATAACGCCCAGCAGTGTTAGAAAATTAAACCTAAATATAAAGTATCCTGCAATTACTGCAATAATCATTGGAATTATGGTGATTGCAAAGCCAACTGATACAATAGACCAGCCATATAATTCCCATGTGTCAGCAATCTGAGCCCCGGCATGTGTTCCCACTGTGGCCAGGAACATGAGCATACCTAGCTTTCTGAGCAGTTGATTTCCACTTCCGGACATAGACCAGATTATATTACCGGTCTTTCCAATTTTGCTCAAGATCAAAGCTGTTGCAAGCACGCCACCTGTAATTCCTAATGAAAAGTCAAAATAACCAAATACCGGGATGCTTATAGAGCCAACAATAACGCCAATGATTATTCCTAAACTGATGGGAAGAAAGTTTGTCTCACTTAAACGCTTTTCATTGTTTCCAAACAGCTTCATCACACTACGCATATTATCACTATCTGATGCGACAAAAACCTTATCTCCAAAACGCAGACTACTACTCGCTGAAGGACTTATATCTATTCCGCTTCGCCTGATACGTGTTACAGTAGCATTGTAATTTTTAGTCAGGTTTAACGAGCCTAATGACTTATTAATTACTTTCTTATTTGTCACCAAAACCCAGTTAACCATATAATTCTCCGCTAATGGTATTTCCTCTTTTGTCTTAGAGCCAATATACAACTTAGCCTTTTCCAGGGCTTCCTCTGTGCCTACAATTTTCACAACATCACCAATATATAGCCTTGTATCTTTAGTTGGGGTGCTTGCAAAATCATCATGTTTAACACGAGATATAACAGCATTTGTCATGCTTCCAAACTTTAATTCTCCCAGGCTTTTTCCATCAATATTTTTATTTTCTACAACAAAGTTGCAATTTGAAACAGATGGAAATTCTTCCGCTAATAATTCTTTGTAATCTTTTTCTTCTTTTTTGAAATTAACTTTAAAAATTACCGGAAACAGGTTAAGACAAATAAGAACACCAACCACACCCAATGGGTAAGCTACACCATATCCTATTGATGCCAGTGGTGAATCTGTTGCTTCTATTGCAGCAGCTAAACCCGGTGTGCTTGTTAGTGCGCCATTGAAAATTCCTATGGCAAGGCTGGATTCAATATTGAATAAATGACTTAATGAAATACTTAAAAGAGCTGCGGATATCAATAAAATAGTACAAACGATTAATAATTTGTAGCCTATTTTACTGAAGGCATCAAAAAAACCGGGACCGGCTTGTATACCTATAGTGAAGATATAAAATAGTAATCCAATGGTTTGAAATTCTATAGGAATAGTTAGTCCAAAATGGCCTAGTACTAAGGCTACTATTATTACAGCAGAAAGGTCTAAAGAAAAAGATCTTATTTTTAATTTTCCAACCAGGATACCCAGAGTTATTATTAAAAACAGTACAAAATAGCCTTCATCAAATAGCGCAGTCATGAGTTTTGCATATAATTTGTAAAAAAACACATTCTAATTCGTTATTATAACGAATATAAATTTTTTGCAAATTTATAAATTATATGCCTTATTGTATGATAAAGATGATGTACAAGTTCAAATAATTTTTCAGATCATTTTTGAAGGGTCTACCCATTTAGTAAATTGCTCATCACTAACCAGCTTTAATTCAACAGCAGCTTCTCTTAATGTTTTATTCTCACTATATGCTTTTTTTGCAATTTTGGCAGCATTTTCATAACCTATGTGTGGATTTAGAGCCGTAACCAGCATCAATGAATTGTCCAGGTTTCGCTTTATAACTTCTGTATTGGCTTTTATACCTACCACACATTTGTCATTAAATGATATGCAAGCATCTCCAATTAAATTTGCAGATTGTAATAGGTTTGATATCATCATTGGCTTGTAAACATTCAACTGGAAATGCCCATTCATGCCTCCTGTTGTAATTGCAGAGTCATTGCCGATTACCTGCGCACAAACCATGCTTAAAGCTTCTGCCTGCGTTGGGTTTGTTTTGCCCGGCATAATCGAAGAGCCCGGTTCATTAGACGGGATTATCAATTCTCCAATGCCGCTTCTGGGGCCTGAAGATAATACCCGAATATCATTAGTAATTTTCATTAAGCTTACCGCTATCCTTTTGAGTGCCCCGGAAACTTCTACAATCGCATCATGGGCAGACAATGCTTCAAATTTGTTTTTGGCTGTTATAAAGGGATATCCGGTAAGTTCTGCAATTTTTTTAGCAGCTAAAATGTCAAAATTTTTCGGGGCATTAATGCCTGTGCCAACGGCTGTGCCTCCCAGGGCAATCTCAAGCATGCTTTTTAATGAAGTTTTTAATGCCGATATTCCATGGTCTAGTTGTGATACATACCCCGAGAACTCTTGTCCAAGACTCAGAGGAGTTGCATCCATCCAGTGAGTACGGCCGATTTTTATAATTTCTTCGAATTCTTTTGACTTTGAGTTTAAAGTGTCTCTAAGCTTTATAATGCCCGGCAAGCTTGTCTCCACGATTGTTTTGTATGCAGATATATGCATTGCCGTGGGAAATGTGTCATTTGATGATTGAGATTTGTTAGCATCATCATTTGGGTGAATTAGTAATTCACTATCTCCGGGTTTAATGCCGGCCAAAACCTGCGCACGATTGGATATTACTTCATTAACATTCATATTTGTTTGTGTCCCTGAACCGGTTTGCCAGACCAGCAATGGAAAATGCTCATCAAGTTTGCCATCCAAAATCTCATCACAAACCTGTGTGATAAGCCCGGCCTTATTTTCAGGAAGCACTCCAAGTTCTGAGTTGACAATAGCTGCTGCTTTTTTTATTACAGCAAAAGCTTTGATAATTTCATCAGGCATTTTTTGCGTTCCTATCCTGAAATTATCCAATGACCTTTGGGTTTGTGCGCCCCAATATTTGTCAGCAGGTACAAGCACTTCTCCCATGCTGTCTTTTTCTTTTCTGTGTTTCATGGTTTTATGGTTTATGGGTGATGGGTGATGGGTGATGGGTAATCGGTGATGGGTGATCGGTGATCGGTGATCGGTGATGGGTGATCAGTGATCGGTGATGGGTGCCCATAGCCAAATTACTTCTGTTCACTATCGCTCATTTTGTAAAAAAAAATAAATCGTCTTATTAAATTATGTATATTTTGATGTAACTTTAAAAATAATTATGTTATTAAATCCTTTATATTAATATAACTAAATTCGATTA
>JAWOBS010000304.1:0-4484 GCA_046484145.1 Bacteroidales bacterium | reverse complement strand
CTGCGAATACTGGATGAATGAAAAACGCGCTTTCGTTTATATGTCCAAGTCCTGCGAGAATTTTACTGGATATTTAGTTGATGATTTTATAATAAACCCGGAATTGATCTTTGCAATTGTTCATCCTGAAGACAAAAAGCGCTTTGAAGAACATTTCCTTGATTGCTTTGATAAGGATAAAAGATATGCTCTTAAAGAAATAGAATTTAGGATAATAAATTCAGAGGGTAGTATTGTATATATAAATCAAAGCTCACGCCCTATTTTTGATGAGAGCAAAAAGAATGAATTCATAGGAATAAGAGTTAGCAATACAAATGTGACCGAGCGAAAAATTGCCGAAGAAAAGCTTAAAAAGAGCGAAGAAAAATACAGGCTGCTCTTTGAGACTATGTCGCAAGGAGTTGTTTACCATGATGCCTCCGGTTATATCACAATTGCAAACCCTGCCGCAGAAGAAATTCTGGGCTTATCTCTTGACCAATTACAGGGCAAAACCTCAAAAGACCCTGATTGGAAAGCTATTGATGCTGATGGAGAAGAGCTTCCCGGTGAAGAACACCCTGCAATGATAGCTCTTAACAAGGGCTATCCTGTATTTAATAAAATCATGGGTGTATTCCATCCAAAAGAGAATAATTACAGGTGGATTAATGTTAACGCTATCCCGCAGTTTCGCAATGGAGAGAGCAAAGCATACCAGGTATATGCAACCTTTGAAGATATTACCGAAAGAAAAATTGCTGAAGAAGCTCTCATTGAACGCATCAGCGAACTTACCTGCCTTGAGATAGTAAATAAAACTATTAACTCATCCGATTCACTGGAAGAAATATTAAATAAGCTTGTAAAGGTCATTCCAACAGGTATGAAATACCCGGATAACACTACTGTGGTTATAATAATCGGTGACAAGAGATATACTTGTGATGATTGGACTCCCGAGCTTAAGCATAATATAAATGCTCAAATCTCTATTGGAGAAAAAGTATTGGGCGAAATTTATGTTTATTATAAAGAATACAAACTCTTCCTGCCGGAAGAACAGGGAATGCTTACTGCTATTGCAAATACCTTATCCAACTTTATAGAAAGAAAAAGAGCCGAAGAGGAAATTATAGAAGCAAAAAAACAAGCTGACGCAGCAAATCAGGCGAAATCCGAATTCCTTGCTAATATGAGCCATGAAATAAGGACTCCCCTGAACGGAATTATAGGCTTTACTGAGCTTCTTTTGAATGCACAACTAACAAAAACACATCATACTTACGTGGAAAAAGTTCACTCCTCTTCGGAGTTGCTATTGGATGTTATCAATGACATCCTCGACTTTTCTAAAATTGAAGCCGGTAAGCTGGAACTTGATGAGGTAAAAACTGATATAATTGAGTTGCTTGAGACAACGGCAGATATTGTAAAATATGGCGCACAAAAGAAAGATTTGGAATTACTGCTGAATATTGGCCCTGATGTACCACAATTCTTAACCGTAGATAATGTAAAACTAAAACAGGTATTAGTAAACCTAATTGGCAATGCTATTAAATTTACTGAGAAGGGCGAGGTTGAAATCTCTCTTGACTTCAAAAAAACGGGCAAAGGCAAAGGAATATTCCGGTTTGCTGTCAGGGACACAGGAATTGGAATTTCTGACAGCCAAAAGCAAAAGCTATTCAAAGCTTTTTCACAAGCCGATACTTCAACAACAAGAAAGTATGGCGGAACTGGCCTGGGGTTAGTAATTTCCTACAAGATTGTAGAATTAATGGGTGCCTCCCTGGAACTGAAAAGCAAGCCAGGCAAAGGCTCGGTGTTTTGTTTTGAGATTGAAAAGAAATATACAGACAAAGCTGCCTCTAAAAGATTAAAAATTAATGACATAAAAAAAGCATTAATTGTTGATGATAACAAAAGTAACAGCCTGATTATTCAAAATTTAATTAAATACTGGGGAGTAAATTCAAATGTTGCCCATAGCGGCAAAGAAGCTTTAAAGCTAATTAAAGAGCAGCCCAAAAAATATGATTTGCTGATTACAGATAATAAAATGCCAAAAATGAGCGGTTTAGAATTAGTTAAGTTTTTAAGAAAAGACTTAAACATTAAATCTGAAGCATTGCCGGTTATTGTTTTTTGCAGCTCATCAGAAAGTGATAATAATAAAGCATGCGCTGATTTGCAAATTAATCACTGTCTCCCGAAACCAATTAAAAAACAAGAGTTATTTGATGCCATAATAAACAGGCATAAACTCTATGAAGAGGAAAAAACTGAATATTTTCCCGGAAAGGATAAAGCTCCAAAATGCAAAGGAATTATCAAAAATCCGAAAGTGCTGATTGTCGAGGATACAGAAATAATTATGTATCTAATCAAGACTTTTGTTTACCAAATTATCCCGGATGCTGTAATTATTGAAGCAAGTAGCGGCACTGAGGGCGTTAAAAAATTTATAGATCAGTCACCTGATATTGTTATACTGGACATTCAATTGCCGGGAATAGATGGTTATGATGTGGCAAAAGAACTAAGAAAGTACGAAAAGGATAAAAAATCGGGAGCGAAACCTATAATCGCCATAACAGCCAGGGCTGTAAAAGGTGAAAAGGAAAAATGCCTAGCAGCGGGCATGGATGATTTTCTCCCCAAACCTATTGAAAAAGTTGACCTGGCTAAAATAATGCTGAGTTATTTATCCAAAAATAAAAGTAAAAAACAAATTGGATTAGAAAGCAGCAGTGAGCAAGAAGCCGAAGAATTACTCCATTTTGATAAAGAGATGCTTCTAAAAAGGCTTGACGGTAGTAAGCAACAATATGAAGAGCTAACAAAAATAGCTATACCCCAGGTTGAGGAATATATTGAAGCCATTGAAACAGCAATTAAAGAAAAAGACCGGGAACAAATAAGAAGAACAGCACATAAGCTTAAAGGAGCAGCTAATTTTATTTGCTTCAACATTATGGGTGAACTGGCAGAAAAAATTGAAAAAAATAATAAGAAAAGCATAAATGAGATAAGCGGGCTATTAAATAAAATTGAAAATGAGTTTGAGATAATAAAAAAAGAAGTAAAGAATTGATATGCAATTTTCAAGGTTTGGGCACATATCTTTTAATTTTTTTTGTATTAATTGATTGCGACAAAATCAATAGTTTTACTTTTTTCATTATTAACATTTAATCTCATAAATAAAAAATATGCAAACCGAAACAAAAAAAAATAAGGTTATTATAATTGAAGATGAGCCATCTCATATGGATGCAATGTGCCGCTCATTTGCAACAAAAAATTGCTTTATTATAAAAAAAGCAAAAACGTTAAAAGATTATTACAATCTAATATCAAAAGAAACACCAAACCTGGTTATTGCTGACTTATATCTGCCCGATGGAAAAGCATTTGAAATACTATCGAGAAGTAACGCGTCGAAAAACCATTACCCTGTATTAATTACAACAGCTTATGGCAGTGAAGATATTGCTGTTAAAGCAATGAAAAGCGGGGCTTACGATTACATTGTTAAATCAGATCAGTCTTTTAAAAATATGTATTTCATTGCTAATAAAGCAATTAAAGAATGGAAAATCCTGCAAAGAGAAAAAGAGGCAAAAGAAGCATTAAAACATTCTTATGAAATAATTAAAGCCATACATAAAAATTCACTTCTATTTATCATACTGGTAGATAAAAATCTAAATGTTATAAATATAAATGAATATGCAGCAAACTTTTTACAAAAGAATGTTGAAGAATTAACAGGAAGCCTGTTTGGAAATGCACTTAATTGTGCTAATTCATTAAAAAACCCTAAAGGTTGCGGCTACAGTGTGGATTGTAAAAATTGCGAGATAAGAAACACAATTCTAAAGACCTTTAAAAACAATCGCAGCTACCAAAAAAAGGAAGTATCAATGACATTTCTGAAAGGCAATGAGCCTGAGAAATTTAATTTTTATCTATCAACAACACTTATAAAAATTAAAGAACAGCCTATTGTTTTATTAAACATCCTTGATATTACTGAGCAGAAAAAATCCGAAAGAGAACTCCAGGAAAGTGAAAAGAAATTCAGGACACTTTTTAATAGCATTGCAGAGGGTGTTGCTATTATAAAGCTTTTTTATGATGAAGAAAATAAAGTAATTGATTTTATAATTACAAATGAAAATCCTGCATTCTCCAGAATACTGGGAATGTCTTCTGATAAATTAATAAAAACAATTAAAGGAAATAACAACAATTGTTCATTTTTAAATTTATACAAATATTTTAAAAAGGTTGAAAATACAGGTGTGCCGGAAAAATTTGAAACATTTTTCGCCCCTAATAAGAAATATTTTAGAATATCAGTTGTTTCTCCACAAAAAGGAAAACTTGCCTGTGTAATTGAAGATATCACCAAACAAAAATACAAGGAAGAGGCCCTGATTGAAAAAAATGAAGAAATGAACCACTTCTTAGCAACTGCCTCTCATAATTTA
>JAWOBS010000251.1:0-3115 GCA_046484145.1 Bacteroidales bacterium | reverse complement strand
AGACAAAACACGCAAAGGGCGATTTGTATGTACAATAGTATTTCAAGCATTATTCAAATATTTTTTTTATGTATTTTTCAAATCGTCCTGAAATCAAACTTGCATATTTTTCAGGATCTTCTGTTTTAATGTAAATCCAGTGAACATATATTTCATCACCTATGATATCAACAGTGATTGTTCCAGGTGTCATAGTTATTGAATTTGCCAGAATTGTACGGGCAATATTGGATTTAACCTCTAAAGGTACTTTAACTATTCCTGGTTTAATAGGCAATGCCGGATGTAGTACACGGTATGCAACATCAAAATTGGCTTTAATTACTTCCCAAATAAAAATAAACAGGTAGATTAAAAACCAGAAATAGCGTTGGGGTTGGATAATTTTATAAAAACTTTTCGCAAAATACTTCCCAAAAAACAGAGTGGTAATCAATGCAGCAACTGCCCCTACGATAATATTTTCCACACTGAGGCTAAATGTTATTAACAGCCAGAAAATCAGTAGTAATGTAAAAAAAACAATATACCTCATATTATACTCCTATTATGTTTGTTGCATATTCACTTGTATTGATCAAAACATCTACCGCCGGGGTGAGCATGACATCCCTGAAATAAGGAATGATCATCAAGCTCATTAATACACAAAGTACAACCATGGTAATCATGGAAAACTTCATAGTAAAAGGTAACCGGGCCACTTTAAGTTTAACTTCGCTTTTATCGCTGTTATGAAAAGCATAGCGCATAAATTTCATGAAAGACCCCAGGGTAACAAAATTTACAAATACTGCCAGGGCTGCCAGCAAATAAAATTCGCCTTGTACAGCAGCTATAATGATTAATAGTTTGCTAAAAAATCCGTTAAAAGGTGGAATCCCGGAGATAGCCATTGAAGCACCCAGGGAAGTAGAAGAGGTTACCGGCATTTGCCTGGAAAGGCCTCCTAACTTTTGCAGGTTCCTGGTACCAGTCATAAATTCAATTGCACCGGCATCAAGAAAAAGTAAACCTTTAAACAGGGCATGATTGATCATATGAAATAGTCCACCGGCTATGGCCAGGGCTGCTATTGCCATATCTCCATCATTATGAATGATAAGCATGCCCATCCCGATTCCGACAATCACGTATCCCATCTGGCTGATGCTGTGATAGGCAAGTAATCTTTTTAAATCCCACTGACCAATGGCCAGCAATACTCCTATAACCATTGAAATGGCGCCCAATACGGTTATTATGAGGCTTATTTCATAAGTTATTGCAAAAATATTGAAGAAAAGCCTGAGCAATGCATATACACCCACAGCCTTGATAAGGACACCGGAGAGCATGGCCGAGATAGGAGAAGGAGCGGAAGAGTGTGCATCCGGAAGCCATGCATGAAAAGGGATCATGGCTGCTTTAAGTCCGAAGCCGGTCATAAGTAATACTTCAGTAAATATCAAAGCTGCTGACTGGTTACCCGCTTTTAAAAGGGAGGAAATATCTGCAAGGTTAAGAGTGCCTGTTTGCCAATACAATAAGCCTACTGCAAAAAGTATCAGAAGTGAGGCAATACCGCCAAGCACTTGGTATTTGAAGGAAGCTTCAAGTTGTCTTTTTTCCGTGCCAAAAGCGACAAGAGCATATGATGCGATAACAGCAATTTCAAGGAAGACATACATGTTGAAAATATCTCCGGAAAGAACAACTCCATTCATTCCAGCTATCATCAGGCATAAAAGTGCATAAAAATTGTTTTCTGCTGTGTACCTTTGCATATAACCAATTGCATAGAAAGAGGAAAATAATGCTATAAGATTGATTATCAATAATATAAAAGCACTTAACCCATCATAAACCAGATAAATGGATATTGGAACTTCTTTTATTGCTTCCCATCCCCCGATTTTTGAAATTACGGGAGCGTCAAAACCCGAAAAAAATGACCATATACAATAAACTGTTAAGAATAAAGTAATCAGGGTTATAACAGTTTTCTGGAAACCTTTAACAAAATGCCCTACAATAGGGATTAAAAAAGCCCCCAGCAGCGGTAAAATAATATATAAAGAAGGTGTTAATTCCATAATTATCCTTTTAATTCTTTAACTTTTCTTATATCGAATGTCCCATATTTTTTATATATTCTAATAGCAATTGCCAGTAACAATGCAGTGGTAGCAAGTCCTATGACAATTGCAGTGAGTACCATTGCCTGTGGTAGTGGGTCAACATAAACCGGATTTTCCATGCCCTGCTTTATAATTGGAGCTAGTCCGTTTTCTATATATCCGATTAAAGCCAGAAAAAGAAAACAACTGAATTCCATAATGGAAAATCCTATTACAATTTTTATAAGATTTCGTCTGGTTAAAACACCATATAAGCCAACTAAAAACAATATGAAACACATTATATATACAATCATGATGCTACCTCCTCTTTATAAATTACTAATCCAAGGAAGATTGTCAGCAAAGCTGCTGCTACTTCCATTCCGATAAATATATTGTAAATTGGTATTAGGCCTGCACTGATGAGTTTTCCGATTTCGCCTTGTGGTAAATAATTATTAAAAAAGACATGTGTTCCCAGCCATAGTCCGGCAGTTGCCATAATAATCACAATAAGCAGAGCCAGGCTTTCTGTAATTGAGGTTTCGGATTTTTCCTTCCTGAGTTTAACAACTTTACTGCCGTATGCTAAAATCAACAGAATAAAGCTGCCCGCTACGATAGCACCTCCGGCAAACCCCCCACCGGGTGTTAAATGTCCGTGTGTAATAATGTAAAGCCCATACATAAATATCAGGCCCACCATTAGTTGGGTTACTTTTTTTACTATTACTGTCATTCCATTCATGATGCAGAATCTTTTTTACTTTTTGTGCGTAAAATAGTTACTACTCCCACGGCCGCTGTAAATAATATTGTGGCTTCTCCGAGTGTGTCGTATCCTCTGAAATCAAAAAGTACACCTGTTACTAAATTTGCACTGCCCGTACTTTCAGCTCCTTTTTGAGTGTAATACTCTGCCATGCGCAGTGTGTGTTCGCCAAATCCTTGTAATGGACCTATCATATTAGCAAAAATGTACATCAGAAAACCGATAATAATCATGGAGGATA
>JAWOBS010000198.1:0-4316 GCA_046484145.1 Bacteroidales bacterium | reverse complement strand
GGTCAGGTAGCAATTGATAATGTTGAATGGACTGATTATGGAGTAATACCTCTATCCATCAACAATGTTACTGCTTCACCCGAACATCCAACTTCTGATGGCGCTACTTACACTTGTCCCCTGTTTACTAATTATTTCATGCTTTTTATAAAGAGCATGTAAAGGCTGAATTTCGGAAAAATCATTAGTTGTTTTCTTTATGATATGGTATATATCACATTTAAACTGACAATTAGAGCAACTTATTTCTTTATCAAACCTCATAATAGAAATTTTATATTTCAACAAATATATAATTATTTTACATAAGTTGATTTAAAACAATGATACATTTCAACTTATTCGGCTGGTTTATAAAAGAATATTTATCATACTTTTGGATAATTCAATAAAATTCAAATAAATAAATAATAAAAACCACAGAAAAATGTTACATGGACCTGCTGCAAAAATGGGAGACGACAAAGCTTCCAGGAAAAAAGCAAAATTAGGTATCATTTTGTTTTTGATCTACGCGTCATTATACGCTGCATTTGTCATAATAAGCCTGGTTTACACAGAACTTATGAGTACAAAGGTAATATTAGGGCTAAACCTGGCTGTTACTTCAGGAGTTGGGTTAATAGTTTTAGCAATGGTTATGGGATTTGTTTACAGTTGGATATGTACAAACATGGAAAACACAATGAATAAGGAGGCTAAGCTATGATCTATGGTGTGTCAATTTCAGCTATTATAGTATTTTTAATATTTGTAGCAATAGTATTGGGGCTGTCTTTTTATTTTGGGTCAAGAACAAAAACAGCCAGTAGTTATTATGCCGCCGGCGGAACCATCCATTGGGGAGTTAACGGAGTAGCATTTGCCGGCGATTATCTTTCTGCCGCTTCATTTTTAGGAATATGTGGAATGATTACATATGCCGGTTATGATGGTTTTATGTACGCAATAGGTTACCTGGCCGGTTGGGTCGTAGCTCTTTTCCTTGTTGCAGAGCCATTAAAAAAACTCGGCAAGTTTACTTTTACTGATGCTTTGGATTCAAAGTTTAAATCAAAAGCAATAAAGCTTACTGCATCAATAAGTACTTTGATAGTCTCGGTCTTTTACCTGATACCTCAAATGGTTGGTGCAGGCGACCTTGTGGTGCCATTATTAGGCTTCCCCCATTGGGTAGGAGTAATGATAGTTGGTTCTATTGTTATTTTCATTGTAGCTACGGCAGGAATGAGATCAACAACTTATGTGCAGTTTATTAAGGGCGGTTTGTTAATTACTTTTACAACCATTCTAACAATATATATACTTAACAATGGTTTAAACCTGGAACCGCGTGAAGATTATCATCAGTTTGCAAAGATCGAAGCAAATGTTGAAGATGGTAAAGTTGTTTCAATAGAGGATGATTCATTTAATATAATTGAACAACAGGAGGCCGCTAACGGATCAATGTTTTTAAAGTTAAAAAAAGGAGAATATGCAAGATGGTTTAAACTTGACAAGGAAGATGAGGCATATTATTTAAATGAAGCTTTGAGTATAACATATTCATCATCAGGGGAAATTTTATATAATGGCGCTCCAAAATCAGAGCAGGAATTTTTCCAGGTAGGTCATCTCAGCAAGATTATTTACAAAGGAGAAGAAGTGGAGAGTACAGGGCCTATTGGTCCGTTTGAGTTTTTAAAAGTACTTGAAGACAGTGAAGTTGTGCTGTTTTTAAAACAATATATAATGGAAGGAGATGACAGAGTTGCTGTTTATTATCAAAAACCAACTCCCGGCACTGAGATATTAAAACCTGGGCTTATGCTTAAGGTAGGTGAAGATGGTACATTTTGGGATAAGATGAATTTCTTGTCTTTAATGATGGCTTTATTTCTAGGTGTATCTGCTTTACCTCATGTTTTAATAAGATATTACACAGTACCAAGTCAAAAAGATGCAAGGAAATCAACAGTTGTTGCAATTATAGCTATTGGTTTTTTCTTTATATTAACTCTATTCCTTGGATTGGGAGCTATGACAAATGGTGTGCTTGATATGGAAAGCAGCAATATGGCCGGGCCATTGCTTGCAAAACAATTTGGATTAGGCTTATTTGCCATTATATCGGCTATTGCTTTTGCCACAGTTTTAGGTACTGTTAGTGGTTTGATAGTTGCTTCTTCCGGAGCTATTGCCCATGATTTTGTTGATCAGTATCTTAATGTCAAAATGACTGACAAACAAAAAGTTACAGCAGGAAAGCTTGCTGCTTTTGGTGTTGGAATATTTGCAATTGTTCTTGGAATATTGTTTAAAGGTATGAACGTTTCATTCCTGGTAGGCTTAGCATTTGCTATTGCTGCATCTGCCAACCTCCCATCAATAATTATGGTAATATTCTGGAAGAAAACAACAGCAAAAGGTATAGCAAGTTCCATTTTTGTGGGTATAATGTCTGCGGTTACCATTATATTGCTTTCTCCAAGTATGTTTGAAAGATATGGAATGCTTAAATCCGAAGCCATTATTCCTTTGGATAATCCAGGAATAATTTCTATCCCATTATCTTTTATAACATTAGTAGTGGTTTCTTTACTTACGCAAAAAAAATCTGAAAAAGCTGAAAAATAAATTTTTAGCCTGAAATATTTTAACCGGTTTAATTATATGTTGAAGCATAATAATTAAACCGGTTTTTTCTTACTGTTGTATTATCCCCCCGTTATAAATTAAAATTCATTTTTGTTTTCATTATGTATTTGCAAACAGAATAAACTTTTACAATTTTGTTATCCAAAATTCATTTTGTAAATTCGCGAAATATAGAAATATGCAATTAAATCAATGTTTTTAAAGTATGAAACTAAGTTTGTATTAGCAAAGGTTTCTTTAAAAACATGCTTAAATTGTTTAACTCAACATACAAAATTATGAACAACTTTTTTAAAGGTTACGGGACTTTAAGCAGCGGCATATTACATATTACTCCAAAAGAAGCTTTTGAGCTAATATCAAAAGGAGCTATAATTATTGATTTAAGAGACCCTGATTATCTTGATTATAAAATCTTTGATACTGACAAGCTTATAAACATTCCATTACCAAAGCTTAAAGACAATATTGACAATCTTCTGAAAAAAGGGCCTATAATTCTGGCAGACTCCTCCGGATTACACAGCAAAAAAGCTGTTAAAATATTAAAAGATAAAGGCTTTGAGAATGTGGCAAATATGGCCGGCGGTTTTGTTGAATGGGAAAGAGACGGACTGCCTGTTGGTGTTGACATTAATGAAAGACTCACAGGATCCTGCACCTGCCAATTAAAACCACGTGAAAGAAAAAAATAAACATTAATAATCTTTTCAGGACTAATATCTAAGCAGTCTGATATTTTAATAAACAATTAATAAAAACTTAACATAATCTTAACGTAAAATTACGTCATAATAAAAATAATGACGTATATTTGCGTTATAAAATAAATAATTATGGTAAAATCAAAGAGTGACAATTTTGATAAAAATATGATAAGCCAGGCATTGCTTTTCAAAGCCCTGGCACATCCGGCGCGTATAGCTATTCTTAAGTACCTTGCTGAAATAAAGACATGCATCACGGGTGATATTGCCGAAGAACTGCCATTAAGCAGGACTACAGTTAATCAACATCTTGCTGAGTTAAAAAAGGCAGGCCTTATAAAAGGAACTATTGAGGGTTCAAAAACCAAGTATTGCCTTAATCCGGAAAACATCAAAAGCATGAAAAAAATGGCTGATGATTTTTTTGAATCTATTGAAATTGATTTTCCATATTGCTAATCCTAAAAAACAAGCAATGAAGATATTAATATTATGTACAGGTAACTCATGTCGCAGCCAAATGGCACACGGATTTATTGAGTCATTTAACGAGCATCTATTTGTACGCTCTGCCGGCACAGAGGCCAGCGGCAAGCTTAACCCAAAGGCTTTAGAGGTTATGAAAGACATTGGTATTGACATCAGCCACCACACTTCTGATTCTGTTGACAAATATTTGAATGAAGAATGGGATTATGTAATAACAGTTTGCGGTGGTGCAAATGAAGCATGTCCGGCTTTTATGGGAAAAGTTAAGCAAAGGCTTCATATTGGCTTTGACGACCCTACTTATGCAACGGGCTCTGATGAGTTTGTTCACATCTGCCGGAGCTGAATGCTTCGAAATCTGTATTAAAGCTTTCTCCAGCATTTAAACTGCTTTTATCTGTGTCTATAGAGGCCTCTGGATTCTCAACAGGATCTACTTCTATGATGGCCTGTTGTCTGACTCCATCGTATTCCTGTCTC
>JAWOBS010000190.1:0-14997 GCA_046484145.1 Bacteroidales bacterium | reverse complement strand
CCAAGTCACCGGAAACAATACTCTCGCCATCAGCTTCTGCAGTTAATGCACCATTGCCATCACCGGCAACTTCGAAAGTAACTTCATAAGTATCAAGAACTTCAAAGTCAATTTCCACTGTATTGCTTATACCGGTTGAGTAAATTGCTTCAACTCCTGCGGTATGCAATCCTATAGTAAGATCAGCAAATTCAAACATAGGAGTATCTTCAGGAATTAACTCAGTATTTTCCGGAGTATCTGAACCATCTAAATATACATTAAAGCCTAAAAATTCTTTTGTATTCCTGGTATTAGCCAACATGTCTTCAGGATTAACAGGCTTGCGGAATAAGCCGTCTTTAGCTGCCTGGTTTGTACCTGTCCTTGGTTCAGAATTTGAAACATGCATCAGGTCTTTAACATCAATTTTCATTTCGCCTACAGAAATATTATCAATAGCCCAGGCATACCATAATCCTTCTCCATCTCCGTCAACATTATTCCATGCAATCTGTATATCCTGTCCTGCATATGCTGAAAGATCAATAATTGCAGGTACTTCATAATGATTTTCTCCTTCCGGAAGATCACTTGCATTCCAGAGAATGTCCCAGTTATTACCGCCGTCATTAGATACTTTTACATAATAGTTATCAAGGTTAGGAGAACCATTATATCCATGATACCAAAATACAAGGTCATCCTGAGGAGCAGTAAATTCCGGAGTAATTAACCATTCGTCCTGATGGCTGTAGCTCCACATAATAAAAGCCTGATAGGTACCATCCTGAGGCACAAGTGGTGGGTCAAATTCAACAGTGCCTGTTACTTGCCATGTGCAGTCACCAACAGCTGTTGACTCACTATTTGTAATAATTTGAGTCCAGCCCTCAGGAATAACTCCATCCTCAAAACTATCACTCCAACTTTCAGCACTATTCCATGAGAATAAAGCACTTTGATTTGTGTGGTCTACATCAACTACTAATGCATAAGGATCTTCAATGATTTCAGTCAGAATAATTTCTCCAAGATCCAGATCAGCGTCAACAAGAATAATGTCTGTATGAGTTTCATAACCTGCATAACTAATTGATAAATCGTAACTTCCTTCAAAAATATCTTCTATCAGGAATTCTCCATCAACATTTGTAGTTACAGAATACTCATCATATCCTGTTAAAGTAACTAGTGCACCCTCGATAAATACATCGTCAGGTGCGTCATTTGTTTTAACAATACCTTGAACAGAGTAAGTCGGAATAGGGTCAAGTACGATATCAAAATGCATATCAGCACCTGCTATTGAGAAAATATCATCCTGGTCAATAAATCCGAAAGAAGTAATTTCGTATGAGTAATCTGTATTGTCACTTAATTCAAAAGATACATCACCATTTTCATCTGTATATCTGATAAAGGCAGGTTCTGTGCTACCATCTTCAAAAATACTGACTTCTGCATCCTGAATTGGATTCATATCCGGATCCGTAACCGTAAAGCTTGTGGTATAGAATGTACCTATCATTAAATTGTCAAAATCTGCGTAGAAATCGCCATCTAAACTGTTTCCTTCCACCCTGATTATGACATGATCATCAACATAGCTGCTCATATCAACTTCAACATAAGCATAATCTGTTGTGACTGTATGATTATTTTCATCAATAGTATGAACAAGTGTGAATGTTTCACCAAGATCATCTGACACATAGAATTCCAATAATGCATGTTCGGCAGGTGTTGCTGTTTCAGGATATCCGCTCCAGTTAACCAATCTGTACATAAAGTTAAATTTAGGGTTGCTTCCAATATCTATTATAGGAGTTTCCCAGTATCCGGAATTATAGGTTGTTCCATAAAGATTGGCTGATAATCTTTGACTATCATCAACACCACCGGTTGGAAACACGCTGAATCTTTCAGCATCCCAATAAGGAGGAATAACACCGGTTCCGGCTTCATATTCTTCAAAATCTTCTATTATTGAAGTTGCTACATACTCAATATGTAAGTCAATCTCGGCCTGGAGATTGTCAGGATTTTCAATAGTTCCAAGGTCGAGATCTCCATATAAAGTTTGAACTCCCGCTGTATTTGGATCATAATCGCCTTCCAGCCAGGTGATATCTACTGTAATTTCATCAAGGTTATTTAAATGTACATTTACAGTTGCCGGAAGCGTGAGGTCGGCGAATGCTGTTCCCATTAAAAATGTCATATCATCAATAGGATCAACGCTAACAACAGATAGTGCTGCCGGATGAATAGTAAAATGTGCAATATTGTCATTATCAAAAGTAATTTCCAGTACTAAGTCTTCATCAGCCGGATCAAGTAGGACTGTACTTAAATAAGTCCCAAACACAGTAAGGGTAGCAGTACCATTGTTATGGTCAACAACTTCATAATCAGTGTCTGCAATAAGATCGTCAGTGCCATCGTTAACAGATACCACGCTTTCAGCACTCATCCAGAAGACTGTTGTAAAGACATCATTAGCTTCATCAATGATAAAGTCGCGCTCAGTTGGATCAATATGAGTAGCGTATTCTGCTTCAAGGTAATACTCAACTTCTGAAATTTCTGCGCCGGAATTAGAGTCGTAACCAGCAGCTACAACGAATTTAGTGTTACCACCATCCTGGAATATGCCTGCACCGTGAGAGTTAATCGGGATATTTTTATCTGCAAGCTGTTGCCAAGTGTCATCATCAACATTATAAAGCCATGTATCAGGTGTGCCATGCCAAAAGCTTTCTCCGGCTCCATCATTACCACCGGCAAAAATTATAGTATTATCAGAAAATGGCTTAGCAACAAATTTAAACACCGGTGCACCCGGGAATGTATTGCTTGTAGTCCAGGTAATATCATCAGGGTCAGTATCATTAATTTCACCGATCAGGACTTCACTAATTAGATTGTCAGCGTCAAGCCCTAAGAAATAGTAAAGTTTCCCATTAAGTGAAGTTAAAGAGCCACCCCATGCCGGCCTGGGAGTAGAAGTTGCTGTTGTCCAGGTGTCTGTTCCAACATCATACCTGTAAACATCACTAACAGCAACAGTTTCATCTCTGCCACCTACAAAATAAATATCATCTCCGATAGCAGTTAATGATCCCCAAGATCTTCCTTGAGGCAAACTTGCTAATGTTGACCATGTGTCAGTATTTGTATCATAAGCCCAGAAATCAGCTGATGGTACATCGACATTAATACCCCTGGTAACGTATATAATATCACCTACTGTAATTGCCTGGCCTATAACGCTTGATCCCGGAAGAGGTGTTCCTGCGCTCCAGCTTTCAGTTTCAACATTGTATATAGATACTTCATTGTTGTCCCCGGGAGTATTACCACCAAGAATGTAAAGGTCGTTTCCATGCTGGGCACTTGCACCCAGGTATGATAAAGTAGGTATTGTTCCTTCTGCAAAGATCCAGCCATCACCAAATCCCATTATAACAAGGTCTTGCTCAATAATGTTATTGTCGATGTTTTCATCATCAACATAGTCAATAGTTACATTAACTGTATACTGGCCCGGTATAGCATAGAAGAAATCTGCAAATTCAACAATTTCAGTATTACCTGAAGCAAAGTCTATATAATCGTGGGAGTCTGAATATATTTCGGTTTCTTCTTGATTAGTAACCGTTATTGTTATAGTGAAATCAGCATTATTGTTGCCGATATTATTTACAGTTGCAGTAGGTTCAACAGTTTCATTATAACTGATTGTTTCGGGAAATCCAATTTCACTGACAGACATATCATAATCCAATGCCGGGTTTATAGTCACGATGCCTTCTGCAAAATGTGGATCAGCACCATAACCATCACCAATAAGCAACCAGTCAACATCCATATTTCCGGAAACTGTTTCGTCAACGGTAATACTAACGTCAAATACCCTGGGTTCAGAGTATGAAATGCCACCCCATCCGGAGCCTCCAGCCATATCACCCCAGGATACCGTTTGGCCATCAATAGGGTTTATTCCTGCACTGGAAATAGCAGCAGAAGTTCCCTCTTCATTTATTGTAACACCTGCCGGGAAAGTCATTGAAAAGCCATCGGCAAATTCTACATCCGGGCTTTCAAAGGTTAAGGTGAATGTGATTATATTATCACCCGTAATATACAAATCATCAGTAACAACCTGGGCATTTTCAATAGCCTTATCCTGGTTGTCAGGTGCTTTGTGGCTTGTAATTTTTGTAAAGTCTTGAGCTAAAGCAAAACTAAAAGTTAAGACAATAGCAAAGACAGATAGAATAATTTTTTTCATAATGATTGGTTTTAATAGTTAAGAAAATGATTAATTGGTGTTTAAATAGTTGTACAGATTATTTATTTTTCAAAAAACTTAATTTGTTTTTTTGCTGTATTTGCGATAGAAGTAAGTGCTCTGAATATTTCAGCAGTAAAACGGAAAAATACAATTATTAGAAAACCATAGATTGGCATTAAAATAATGTTAGCTGCTCCTGTACTCAAAAATCCCATTCCCAGGGTTCTTGCAAGGTAAGCTCCTTCGCTTCCAAGAATAATTGTAGCAATCAGGGCAAAGGCAAATCCAACAATACCAACCCACATGCCAAGACATTCTCCAAAAGTTTGAATTAAATGAGAAAATACCGGTGTTGCAATGAACTCCTCTCCTTCTTCTGTTGTTTTTGAAACCTTGCTTTTTCTGTCCCACCATAATTGAAAGCTTAACCAGCTTACAAAGGCAATAACAAACCAAATAAGGATAAATACAATAATAAATTTGGCCGGAGCTTTAAAGATATTGCTATCTATTGCCTGGTAAAGTAAATAAAAAGGAACAAGCAGGCTCAACACGGCAATTATTGTATAAAGCCAACTGAAAGGTTGCCTGAAGAAATTCCCTTTGTCAATGTAATTTAAGGCAGGTTTAATTAAAGTAAAGAATTTGTTTTCCATAGTTTTAATGTTTTGGTTAGTACTATTTTTTTTAACTAAATGACTATTATTTGGCAATAAACTCAGATGATTTTTTATGAAATTTATTTAAAAATATGTATAAATCATTTGTTTCAATAGGTTTTTGTAATTATTGACTGTATTGATTTTGCCGTTTACAAACATTAACTGATGCAAACAAAAGCTTGCTTAGTTGGCAATTATATGCAACAAATATAAAGAAATTGAAATAAAAAACATAATTAAAGGAAAGAATTAAAACATGAGAAGATTACAGCCACGAGTATCACTAATATCAAACCTGCCGGTAATTTCAAATGTATTGTCCGCTTGTTTTTTTCCAAGGTCGTCAGTGGCTATAAATGAACAGGAAAAGATATTTGCCAGGTCAATAATATTTATGGCACCGCTTGTATTTTTATTCGATACTGAAAGAGGGTCATTTATATCTCTTAAAAAAACATTCATCCATGGGGGGCATTTAAACAGACCTTCTCCTTTGCTGTATGCCTGAGAAAGCAATTCTGTCATTCCATATTCTGAGTGAATCCTGCTTACACCAAAACCTTTGCAAAGCTTGCTGTGCAGTTCATTCCTGACAAGCTCTTTGCCTCTGCCTTTCATTCCGCCTGTTTCCATAATTATGGCATCAGGAATAGCAACAGGATGAGTTTTAGCCATATCGAGCAATGCATAGCTAACTCCTAGTAGTATAGTTTTTTGTCTTTTCTCTTGCAGTTCTGCTAGTTTTTGTGCAAGCTCTTTTGTATTGCTAAGGTAGAAGCCACTGTCAGGATGCCTGCTTTTTTCAATCAGAGACTGAGTCATGTATATCAAAGACGATCCTTCGCGTTCAAGGTAAGATGGCAGGAGAGCCAGTATGCAATAATCCGAAATATTTCCATAAAAATATTCAAAGCCTTGTTTAAAACTTTTTTCATAGACTGCCAAATCAGCTACATAATGTTTAGAGGTGTTTTCTCCTGAGGTACCCGAACTTGTAAAAATGATTTCCGGCCTTTTATCTTTACAGATTATTTGATGATTCTTAAAAAAACTAATTGGCATAAAAGGAATTTGCTCAATAGCCTTAACTAAACCGGGCCGTTTTTTAAGGTAATTGCAAAACTTTTGATAAATAAAATTATTGTGGTATTGAAATTCAAAAACATCCAATGCAGCTTTATTGAATTCAGTTTTGGATGATATTTGAAAAATTTGATCTATCATATTACATATTCATCCATCAAAATTATGGAAAAAATTGAAATGCTTGGATGCAAAGCTTTATATGTCTAAACCAAAACCTCACCTTTCATTTCATCAGGGATTTTGATGTCCATTATTTTTAAAATTGTTGGTGCAAGATCAGAAAGCCTGCCATCTTTTATATTCTTAAGGTCTTTGTCAATAAACCAGCAAGGAACAGGGTTGGTTGTGTGAGCCGTATTAGGAGATCCATCTTTGTTAACTGCAAAGTCTGCATTTCCATGATCTGCAGTAACAATAATTGAATAATCATTATCGGTTGCAGCTTCAACAACTTCTTTTAAACAAGAGTCAACAGTTTCAACAGCTTGTTTAATAGCCTCATATACTCCAGTATGCCCTACCATATCGGCATTTGCAAAGTTGAGACAAATAAAGTCAAATTTGTTTTTATTTATTTCATCTACTACCTTATCCTTCACTTCCGGAGCGCTCATTTCAGGTTGCAGGTCATATGTGGCAACTTTAGGAGAAGGAACCATAACTCTTTCTTCAAGTTCAAAAGGATTTTCATGGCCACCGCTAAAAAAGAATGTAACATGCGGATACTTTTCAGTTTCAGCAATTCTCAGTTGAGATTTTTTGTTTTTTGCAAGAACTTCTCCAAGTGTATTTTTGAGGTCTTCTTTTTCATAAATTACTTCAACATCCTTGAAGGAGTCATCATATTTTGTCATTGTTAAATAATGAAGCTGCATGGTTTTCATATCGTGTTCCGGCATATCTTTTTGAGTAAGGACAGTTGTAATTTCTCTAAGCCTGTCGGTTCTGAAATTAAAACATATTACCACATCGCCTTCTTCTAATTTTGCAAGAGCTTCATTATTATCATTTGTTATAACTTTAGGTTTAATGAATTCATCAGTAATTTCTTCATTATAACTTGCCTTAATTGCTTCTTCGGCAGAATTGAATTTGTCGCCTTTAGCTGCTGTTAGCATATCATAAGCTAACTTTATCCTATCCCATCTTTTATCTCTGTCCATTGCATAATATCTTCCACAGACACTTGCAATTTTTCCTGCAGAGTTTTTCAGATGATTTTCCAAATCATTAATGAATCCCAGCCCACTTCTAGGGTCAGTATCTCTGCCATCAGTTAATGCATGAATAAACAAATCATTAAAATCATTCTTTTTCGCAATATCACAAAGTCCGAACAGGTGGTCCATAGATGAATGAACTCCACCATCGGAGACAAGGCCTAAAAGATGAATTTTTTTTGAATTCTCTTTAGCATATTTAAAGGCTTTTTTGAGAACAGGGTTTTTTTCAAAAGTACCTTCTTCAATTGCTTTGCTTATTTTGACCAGATCCTGGTATACAATTCTTCCGGCGCCTATATTAATATGTCCTACTTCAGAATTTCCCATCTGGCCTTCCGGCAACCCAACATCTTTTCCTGATGTTTTAATAAAAGATTTTGAAGCATTTTTATCTAAACTCTTTGTAAAAGGAACATTTGCATTATGAATAATGTCAGATTTATCTTTTTTGCCTTCTCCCCAGCCATCCAGTATTACTAATAAGAGCTTTTTGTTTGACATAATATGAGTTATTTTTATAAAGTTTATAACTAATTAGTTGATCTGATAGCCTCTACCGGATCCAGATTAGCTGCGGTATATGCCGGCACAAATCCGGAGACTACCCCTATTATAGCAGAAACGTTTAAACCCAGCAAAATGTTTGGCAGAGTGAGCATAAAGTTAGTATCAAATGCACCGGATATTGCCCACGTAATAAAAAACACAATTAACAATCCAAAAGCACCGCCAATTAAGCTCAGCAAAACAGCTTCAATAAGAAATTGCAATAAGATAAAATATTTTTTGGCACCCAGGGCTTTCTGTATTCCAATAATGCTTGTTCTTTCCTTAACAGAAACAAACATAATATTTGCAATTCCAAATCCACCAACAAGTATAGAGAAACCACCGATAATCCAACCGGCAATGCTTAAAATACTAAAAAGTCCATCAAAGCCTGTTGTCAGCAGGCTTACTTCATTTAAAGAAAAATTATCGTCAGCAGATGGCTTAAGCCTCCTAATAGCTCTCATTACACCAGTAAGTTCGTTTTTTAACTGCTCAACAGTAATACCATCTTTCCCTTTAACAATTATGTGAGAGCCATTCCTTTCATGATTAACATCCATGAAAGAGGCCATAAAATTAATTGGTATCAGAACCATTTCATCATGAGAGTTCCCGACAAAATCCGTTCCCTCGCTTTCAAGTACTCCAACCACTTTCACCCGCCTGCCTGCAAATTTTATTTGTTTGCCAATAGGGTTTGTATTTTGGAATAAGTTTTCTGAAACATCGTGGCCTAAAACAGCAACATTTCTGCCGGCAGCAAATTCTACAGGAGAAAAGAAGCGCCCATATTTAATATCAAAATTGCTGATTTTTTCATAATCTGATGTAAATCCACTTATCGAGGTGTTTTTTATGCTCGAATTTAAATGCTCAACAGTTTTGTTTGTCATAGCAAAGAAGACTACAGCATCAGCAACTTCTGTTCTTCTTAATATTTCATCAGTCTCTTCTAATTTAGGTACCGGACGATTAACATATTTCCACCATGGGTATTCACCACCAAATGACCATGGCCACTTTTGGATATAAACTACATTATCTCCAAGCGAAGCAATACTTGTTCTAATTTGCCTTTCCATTGAATCTACAACAGAGAATACAGTTATTATTGAAAAAATCCCTATTGTTATGCCCGAAAGAGTGAGAATAGTTCTTAGTTTGTTGCTTATTATCGCTGTATAAGCAAAAATCAAACTTTCTCTAAGTAATTTGACAAATAAAATCATGTTCTAATCTTTAGACCGGTATTATTTTTTTAGTTTCCGCATCAATTCAGAGGCATAAACAAAGTCTTTAACTTCTTTGTTGTCAATTTCCAGTATTTCATGCCTGCTTCCTTCCCACCAAAGTTCACCTTTATAGATAAAAGTAACTTTATCCCCAATTTCCATAACTGAGTTCATATCATGAGTGTTGATAAGGGTTGTAATATTGTATTCCTGTGTAATTTCACTAATGAGATTATCAATTACGATGGATGTTTTAGGGTCCAGGCCTGAGTTTGGCTCATCACAAAAAAGATAATCAGGATTATTTGCAATTGCTCTTGCAATAGCAACTCTTTTTTTCATGCCACCGCTTATTTCTGCGGGATATAATTTATTTACATTCTCCAAATTGACCCTGTTTAGACAAAAGTTTGCCCTGTCAATTTTTTCTTCTCTGCTCATATTTGTAAACATATTCAATGGAAAGACAATGTTTTCCTCTACACTAAGGCTGTCAAACAATGCTCCTCCCTGAAACATCATACCAAGCCTTTTCCTGATATCTTTTTTTTCTTTAAAAGAAAGTTTTGCAAAATCTATATCATCATAATTAATCTTTCCTTCATCAGCTTGTATTAACCCAACTATGCATTTCATCAGCACTGTTTTTCCACTGCCGCTTTGTCCAATAATAAGGTTAGTTTTACCTCTTTCAAAGCTGGTGGTAACATTTTTTAAAACTTTTGTGCCTTCGAATGACTTGCTAAGATTCTGAACTGATATCATGCCAATAGAAGTTGTGTTAATATAAGATTGAATACAATGATAAAAATACTGCTGAAAACAACTGCTTTTGTGCTCGACTGGCCTACTTCCAGCGCTCCACCTTTGGTATAGAACCCGAAATAACCCGAAATTGTAGCTATAAGAAAAGCAAAGACAATAGTTTTTATTAATGCATAGAAAATATCAAATTGTGCAAATTCATATAATATGCCATAAGTGTAATTGCTTTCAGGCACTACACCTGTTAAATATGCAGATAACCAGCCTCCGAAAATTCCCAGGAATATGCTTAATACAACCAAAATCGGATTAATCAGCACTGAAGCAATAACCTTTGGAAGTATAAGAAAGCCAGCCGGATTAATACCCATTATTTCCAATGCATCAATTTGCTCAGTCACTCGCATTGTCCCAATCTCTGAGGCGATCCTGCTGCCAACCTTGCCTGCAAGCACCATGCTAATTATAGTTGGTGAAAACTCGAGTATTATGGATTGCCTGGTTGTAAAACCTATTGCATATATTGGCATAAAAGGATGGTCAACATTAAAAGCTGTTTGAATAGTAACAACAGCTCCCATGAAAACTGATGTTATTGCAACTATGCCAAGGCTTTTTAAACCGAAATTGTCTATGTCAACTAAAACCTGTTTTATATAAATTGATGACTTTTCCGGCTTTTTAAAAACCCTGCTTAATAGTATAAAATATCGCCCAAAATGATAAAACAAATTCATGCCAAGGAATTTTGTTAAGCTGTTTTGTGCGAAATTAATCATATAATTTTGATTTTAATTCAATGATTTTAAGAAAATGAACTATTGGGGTGCCGACAAAAATGTTGATTATGCTTTTTTTCTGTTTTTTTATGATTAAATGGTGAAATACATATTTGCATTTTGTGGAATTTACATGCTTTTTTTATAAATTTGAATAATTATAAACAAGGCTATGTTAAAAAGAATTAAAAATAGCAGATTGATAATTATTCTTTGTTTTTTCGTAATCAGTTTATGGTTTTTTTCTTCATGCTCATCCTTAAGAAAGAAAAAATGTGATTGTCCTTCATGGAGTTATCAATATGAAAAAGATGTTTTAGATAAAAACAAAGAAGAAAAGCAAGATAATGCAATCAAATTATCGTCAAACTCTTAGCAAATATTTACCTGCAAATTCAGTTGATGCAATTTGTAAGCTAATTGTTAATTTTCAAATTAGTCTTCGTATTACATCAGGACGAAAAACCAAACTTGGTGATTATCGCTCTCCTGTGAATGGTCACGGGCACAAAATTTCTGTTAATGGAAATTTGTATCCGGATGTTTTTTTGCTGGTGTTTCTGCATGAATTGGCTCATTTGCTTGTTTGGAAAAGATTTAAAAACAAAGTAAATCCCCATGGTAAAGAGTGGAAAGATTATTACGGAGAACTAATTAGGGATTTTATTAACAGGGATTGTTTCCGTGAAGATATTCACAATTTATTGCTACAGTTTTCATATAAACCCAAAGCTACATTTGCCGGGGATATTAGAATGTGGAAACAATTAAAGCAATTGAATAGCAATGGAAAAGATATTGTTAATTTGGATGAAATACCTGCAGGAACTTTATTTAAAACTTCATCAGGGCGGCTGTTTAAAAAGGATAATAAAATTAGAACACGTATCAGATGCATGTGTTTGAAAACAAAAAGATGGTATCTGTTTCATCCTTTGGCTGATATTCTTCCAATAGAAGAGCATATTAATTATTAAAACAAAATATTATGAACAACAATAATGTTGTAGTTATCATGGCAGGAGGAGTTGGAGAAAGGTTTTGGCCAATGAGCCGGCAATCTCAGCCAAAGCAATTCATCGATATACTGGGAACGGGAAAAAGCTTGATACGACTTACCTTTGAAAGGTTTTTAAAAATATCAGATCCTGAAAATATTTATGTTGTAACAAACAAAAATTACAGAGACCTCGTATTAGAACACCTTCCTGAAATTAAAGGCAAAAATGTTATATGTGAGCCTCTTAGAAAAAACACCGCACCATGCATTGCCTACGCAGCTTATAAAATTAATAAAATAAATCCTGATGCAAATATGGTGGTGGCACCATCTGATCATATTATTCTTAATGAGGATGTGTTTGTTGATATTATTAAGAATGCCTTAAGTGCTGCTGATAAAAGTAAGCGATTATTCACTATTGGCATTACGCCCAGCAGGCCCGATACAGGTTATGGCTATATCCAATACAAACAAGATTCTGAATTTGAAGAAGATCCAAGATTGAAAAAAGTTAAAACTTTTACTGAAAAGCCTTCGAAAGAAATAGCGGAATCATTTTTAAAAAGTGGTGACTTTCTGTGGAATAGTGGAATATTTATCTGGTCAAGCAAGGCTATTATTGCTGCCTTTGAAAAATATCAATCCGAAATCAGTTTTGTGTTTCGTGAGGCTTGTGATAAATATAATACCGATGCCGAATGGGAGTATATGAAAACAGCCTATGCAGCCTGTAAAAGTATTTCTATTGATTATGCTATAATGGAAAAGGCTGATAATGTTTATGTTTTTGCCAGTGACCTGGGTTGGTCAGACCTGGGTACATGGGGCTCGTTGTTTGAAAACAGGGAGAAAGACGAGAATAATAATACAATTGTTGGAGATAAGGTTTTGGCTTATGATGTTAAAAATTCTATAGTTACCGTTCCAAAAGAAAAGTTGGTTGTACTTCAGGGGCTCGATGACTTTATAGTCTCTGAATCAGATGATGTGCTGATGATTTGTAAAAAGTCAGAAGAACATCAGGTTAGAAAATTTGTTAATGATATAAAGTTAAATATCGGAGATGAATTTGTTTAATAGAAGCATATTTAATCTATTTATTAATTGAAACCCACATATAATAATGTGTAACCCAAAGTTCGGATGAGTTTAAACTCTATAAAATTTGCCTAATGGCATTAAAATAGAAAATGTGGGTTCCGTCCGGCCTTTGAAAATAAAACATATAAGAATGAAAAAGAATATAATTATTGTTTTGATGGCTTTTTTGGTATTTCAACCAATATCAAAAGCTGATGAGGGCATGTGGCCTCCTTTTATGATTCCTGATATGTTGTTTAATGAGATGGATGATAAGGGGCTAAATCTTACTCCTGAATTATTATTTAGTTTTACTGAAACTTCACTTAAAGACGCTATTGTTAGCTTTGGTGGTTTTTGTACCGGTGGGGTTATTTCTGACAAGGGCCTGATTTTAACCAACCATCACTGTGGATACAGACAACTGCAATCTCACAGTTCCGTGGAAGATGATTACCTTAACAATGGTTTTTGGGCTGCTTCACATGATGAAGAACTGCCAAATCCAGGCTTATATGTGAGGTTTTTAGTTAATGTAGAAGATGTTACTGAAAGAGTCACTGAAGGATTGGATGAATCTTTCTCAGAAGCAAAAAGAGACTCGATCATTTCAGCCAGGAGAAGTGAGATTATCGCATCAACAACTGAAGATAGTCACTACAAAGCACAGGTAAAATCACTTTTTGCCGGAAATGAGTATTATCTTTTTATTTATGAAGACTATACCGATGTCAGGTTGGTTGGCAGTCCCCCAAATTCAATAGGAAAATTTGGTGGTGATACAGATAACTGGATGTGGCCAAGGCATACAGGTGATTTTATGCTTTTCAGAGCATACTCAGGGCCTGATGGAAAACCTGCTGATTATTCTGAAGATAACATTCCATTGAAGCCGAGATACCATTTGCCAATTTCTTTGAAAGGATATACCGAAAATGACTTTGCTATGATATTCGGATATGCAGGCCGTACGGAGAGATATCTTACTTCCCATGGTATTAATTTTAATCTTGAAGAAATGTATCCTATCAGAATAGACATAAGGAGAAAAAAACTGGATATTATGGAAGAAGCAATGGCCCAGAGTGATAAAGTCAGGATACAATATGCTTCAAAACATGCAGGAGTGGCAAACTACTGGAAATATTTTATTGGCATGAGCACAGCTCTTAAAAAGCATAATGTTGCAAGTGAAAAGAAAGAACTGGAAAAAGATTTTATGAGTTGGGTTAATGAAAAGAAAAGCCGTAAAAAAGAATACGGGAAAACCATGGAGTTGTTTGCAGAATCATACGAAGGCCAAAGGAAACTGGATTCGTATTCTTATATTTATGCAGAAGCCTTAGCCACCGGACCGGAAATATTCAGGCTTGCATTATCTGCAAAAAGGTTAAACAATGTTTTAGGTGAAGAAGACAAGGAAGAGCAGGTTGATGCTATGGCAGAGCGATTGAAATCATCCGCTGATAGAATATATGAGGATCTTAACCTTGATGTGGATCGCAAAATGTGGGCTGAAATGACCAAAATGTATTATGAAAATGTTTCTTCGGAGTGGATGCCTGAAATATTTAATGAGATCGCAGAAAAATACAATAATGATTTTTACAAATTTGCTGATCATGTTTATGAGAATAGCATTTTTGCTGATGAAGACAAGCTGAATAATTTTATAGAAAATCCTGATCAGGAAGTATTGGAAGATGATTGGGTTTTTAGAATAGCTCAAGCAACATCAAAGAAGCAAAAAGAAGTTTCGGAATATTTAGAGCCATTTAATGACAAACGTGATAAAGCTGAAAGGTTGTTTTTAAAAGGTTTAAGGGAAATGAACCCGGATGCTCTTTATTATCCTGATGCCAATTCTACAATGAGATTCACATATGGTACTATTTCAGGTTATTATCCGGCTGATGCAGTTTACTACCATTATTATACAACACTAAAAGGCGTAATGGAAAAAGAAGATCCGGACAATCATGAATTTGTTGTCCCTGAGAAGCTTAAGGAATTGTATAAGAATAAAGATTATGGTATATACGGTGTTGATGATATTATGTACGTGAATTTTATTTCTAATAATGATATCACGGGAGGAAATTCAGGCAGCCCTGTAATTGATGGTAACGGTCATTTAATAGGCTTGGCTTTTGATGGTAACTGGGAGGCAATGAGCGGCGATATACTTTTTGAACCCTCTGTGCAAAGAACCATAAATGCTGATATAAGATATATTCTTTTTGTAATAGAGAAATTTGCAGGTGCTACAAACCTGATAGATGAAATGACTATAATTAAATAGTTTAATTTTCTGTTTTTGCAGCTTATGCCTGTAA
>JAWOBS010000185.1:0-9613 GCA_046484145.1 Bacteroidales bacterium | reverse complement strand
GTGAAAAAAATAATAATTATTTCTTTGTTCTCCGGTAAAGATTACGAGATTTCTCCCTTCGGTCGAAATGACAGGACATCCATGGGTTTTTATCAGGATGGGGTTGGGGGCGGCAAAGCCGCCACCAACCCCATCCTCTTCCAACATAAGTGCTTGTCATTCCGAACGTAACGAAGTGGAGTGAGGAATCTTGTTTTAAAACTGGCTCGATATTTTCGATTTACCGGACAATAATGTAATTATTTAAACACTTTATGTCTTAAAAATGCTCACATAACAATTAATAAGAGCAAGCAGAATTAATCAACCTTAAATCAATTAATTAAATCGAAAAAAAATCTTGCATTTGTATAAATGAGGGAGTACTTTTGACAATTCAAATAATAACAAAGTTTAAAATTTATTTTATTAGAAATCAATAATATAAGTATTTATAGAAAAATTCATTACCAACTAATTATTAACAAAAAATCAATTAACATGAAATCAAATCATTTTTACAATGTTTTTATCGTTTTTTTCCTGTCGATTATATTCTTATCAGGAACATTAAACGGGCAATCAAAAGACAACACAAATTCAACTCTTAGTGAAAAGTTTGAGGCAACACCGGGTAAGCCTGCATTCGATAGTGATAAAGAGTTTGAAGAATTTATGGAAAAATTCAGTTCCAGGGGCGGCAAGATTGTTGGAGGAGAAGATGCTGACATAATAGACTACCCATGGCAAGTATCACTCCAGGTTGCATATGGAGCCGACTTATATCATTTTTGTGGTGGAACCATTTTAAATGAAGAGTGGGTTCTCACGGCGAGTCACTGTCTTGAGGATTTTGACGATCCAGGACAATTCAGAGTCCGTGTTGGTTTTACTTCACAATCTTCTGCAGAAGGTAGTGTTTATAGTGTTTCTGAAATGATAATGCATGAGGAATATGATCCTGATAACATTAATAATGACGTTGCACTGGTTCGTCTTTCAAGTCAGTTAGATTTTGAAAATCCTAAAACGCAACCACTTGCAATTGCAACTGAAGAAGATGCAGATAATGGTTTAACAGATCCTGGAGTAATTGCAAAAATTTCCGGATGGGGTGCTTTATCCGAAGGTGGTTCATCACCAGATATTTTACAAGCAGCAGAAGTTCCAATAAAAGCTTTAAATGAAACCAGTTATCCTCCATCAATGATAACACCGGGAATGATAATCGCCGGTGGTGATGGCATTGACGCTTGCCAGGGAGACAGTGGCGGTCCACTTGCAGTTCCTGATGGTGAAGGATGGTATAAGGTTGCAGGAGGTACAAGCTGGGGTGTAGGCTGTGGAGAACCCGGATATCCCGGAGTATATGCCAGGGTTAGCTATTTTGAAACATGGATTAAAGACCATGTAGTTTATACCGACCCAAATCAATATACAACATTATTTTATGAAGATTTTGGTAGCACTGAAGACATTCCAACAGGTTGGGAAAACATTGTAATCGCAGGCCCTGATGGTTTCCCCGGATGGGAATGGACTGATGTTGGAGGAAATTACGGTGGTCAAATAAATTCCACAACTGCACATAACGGTTATATGATGTTAGATTCTGATGGCAACGGCGCTGCGGGTAGTCCGGAAGAAGCAGATTTAATAACTCCTTCTTATGACTTAAGCGGAATTACTGAAGACCTGTTTTTCTCAGTTGAGCATCTGGCAAGAACTTTCGGCGCAGCAGATGTTAGTATTTACATATCTACTGATGACTTTGCCAGCCAGACAGAGCTTTACAGGTGGTATGATGCAGCGCAGAATGATTTTAACGGCAGTAATCCCGTAAAATCTGTTTTTGACATTACTAGTATTGCTCAGGGTGAATCAAATGTTAAGTTTAAATTTAAATGGATTGGTGAATATGATTACTGGTGGCTGGTTGATGATTTTAAGATTTTCTTCGAAAACCCATCACTACAGGTAGATTTTCATGTAACTGATGGAACCGACCCCCTAGCTGATGCATATGTAGCCACTGAATATACAGGGCAGGAAGCTATAACTGACGGTACCGGTATTGCTACATTAAACCTTTATGATGGAGATTATAACTTTACAGTAGAAAAAGATGGCTACTTCATTTACGAAAGTAGTGTAACAATTACTGAAGACGGACAAGTCGTTAGTGTTGTAATGGATAAAATACCTGCTCCCGAAATAGCTGTTAATCCTGAAAATATTGCTATTGATGTAAAACAAAATCTCACATCTTCAACAATATTAAACATTGCAAACAATGGAGATGCAAATCTTGAATTTGCTTTATTTGCATACGCTGCTGAAGGTTTAAAAACAACCAACTCAAGAATAGCAAACAGCGTGGTACATTATGATGGCTATGATGTAAATAATGAAAATTCCTTTAGCTCTATTAAACATGAAAACACAAATGAATCTGAGCCTAAAGTAAAAGAAACTGTTGAGTTACATTATGATACCGGTTTTGATTCAAGCATAGGCACAAATAGTGCAACAAGCTGGATAACAGCAGTTAGATTCACATCGGAAGAACTTGCAGATTATTATGGTGCATTTGAACTTTCTTCAGTAAAATACCACATTAGTACAGATGATTTTGACAATGTTGTCGTAAAAGTATGGCGTGGCGGTTCAGATCAAGGGCCTGAAACTGAAATTTATTCTGAAAACGTCACCGCTGACGTTGATGCTGGAAACTGGAGCATACATGAACTGACAGAAGCTATTGAATTATTACCGGGTGAAGAATATTGGATTGGTTATTCAATATCTGCTACAGGTGGTTATCCTTCTTCTACAGATGAAGGACCAATGGTGCCTTACAAAGGTGGTTGGATGTATTTGAACGGTTCATGGTCTTTACTTCCTGAGATTAATGAAAGTTTGGATTTCAACTGGTGTATCAGGGGTATTATAAACAGAATTGCCGGGGTCGACTGGCTATCAATGGATATTACTGAAGGAATACTGGAACCCGGGCAGGACATTGATATAGAGCTTGGTTTTGATGCTTCAGGACTGGAATTAGGCGATTATCAAGCAGATTTATTTATTGTTAATAATGACGAAAACTTAACAGTACCTGTGACAATGTCAGTTATACCGGCTGTTTTTGATGTTTCATTTGTACTTGCAGACCCTGATGGGATACCAATAGACGATGCAATAATTACTCTTAATGAAACAACAAATACCGCAGGAGATTACCTTTTCCCTGATGTACCGGTTGGAATGTATGAGTATAATATCACAGCACCCGGATTTCTGGATGCTACTGGATACATTAATCTTGTTGACCAAGACTTAATTGTAACATTAATGATGATTCCCGAAGGCTCTGTCACTTATGATGTAACAGTTCAAATTGATGACGAATTTGGTGAGCCGGTTGCAGAAGCACTATTTACAATTGATAATCTTGGCACATTCATGTCAGACGAATTTGGTGCGATCAGCTTTACAGCTATTGAGGGCGACTATAATTATACAGCCGAAAAATATGGATTTGAAAATTTTACCGGAAGCCAGACTATTAATGATAATGCACTTATTGAAATTACTCTGACTTACCTAAGGTATAATGTAACTCTAATATCAGACCCTGCAGAAGGTGGATTACTGACAGGCCAGGGTGAGTATTATCACGGTGAGCTTGCAACAATAGAAGCTATTCCCGAAGATTTTTACAACTTCTTATACTGGGAGTATGATGGTGTAAGTGTTTCCGAAACACCGGAGTATAGTTTTGAAGTTTTCGAAGACATGACAATAACCGGGCATTTTGAACTTTACAGATATCAAATCACAGCAACTGCCGAACCTGTTGATGGAGGCACAATAAATGGCACAGATGAATACTTCCATGGTGATGAAGTTACCCTAGTTGCCAGCCCTGCTTCAGGCTATCATTTTGTAAAATGGACAGAAGATGATATAGAAATTGACGGTGAAGGTGCAACATATGTGTTTTTAGCCCTGGAAGACAGAGATTTGGTTGCTCATTTTGAGCTGAATACTTACAAGCTAACTTTTGTTGTTAAAGATGCGGATAATGCTACTATAGCTGATGCTATTATTGAATTTGATGGCATAACATACGATCCGGGTGAATACGTGTTTGAAGATTTATTGCCGGGAACATATGATTATGTTGTATCAAAAGAAGGCTATTTTGATACTGCAGATGATGTAACAATAACAAATCAAAATAAGGTGGAAAATGTTGTGTTGAATATTGATAACACATCAATTGAAGAGAGTTTTGACCTTGGAGTAAAAGTATTTCCAAATCCGGCCAATGATATTCTTAAAGTGAATTCAGAAGAGCTCATTAATGAAATCCAAATCTATGATTTAGCCGGGAAACTGCTAATCCAATATAGCCCCGCTGCTAATTCTACAGAAATTATGATTAATGAGTTAGAATCCGGACTGTATTTTATAAGAGTTATTGCTGACAGCAAATCTGCTACTTACAAATTTCAAAAACAATAATTTTTATTTTTTATTATTCTCTAAGCTGTCTCATTAAATTGGGACAGCTTTTTTTATGCTAAAACCGACAAACTATAAAACATTGCAGAATATTTAAAATGTAACACCTAAAAATATTATTTTTACAATCTGATAATTATATTTAAACAATGAAGATAAATCTAATCGTCGTTGCCGGTGAATCCGACCCATTAAGAAAAGTTAATCCTTTCATGCCTCTTTCTTTACCGATATTGGCTGGATGTGCCCCCGAACATGACTATGTGTTTACTGACCTTTTATGGGAAGGCTATGACTCTATTGACTACAATGCTGATTATGATTTAGTAGGAATAAGTTTCAGGGTATCGGCAACAAAAAAAGCCTTTGAAATAGCTGACAAATTCAGGGCTAACAATAAAACTGTGATATTAGGAGGTGCACAGGCTTCTTCAATTCCAATAAAAGCAAAACAACATGCTGATGCAGTTGTTATTGGAGAGGGAGAACCTCTCTGGCCGGTTGTCCTGAAAGATTATCAAAACAATGAGCTAAAAGATTTTTACATATGTTCTCCCATCGTAAATAGTAATTTTGATGATTATAAAATATACAGAACTGATGGCCTGCCTGAACTTTCAAAACTGCCTTTACCGGTAAGGAACTTATACAAAGGCAAATATACTTTCGACATGGTAGATGCAGCAAGAGGCTGCCCCGTAGATTGTTCGTTCTGCTCGGTTTCAAACATCTTTGGAAAAAAAATGCGCTATAAAAATCAGGATAATGTACTTGATGAGATAAGTTCTTTCGGTAGGCATTTTTTTCTTGTAGATGATACTGCATTCGGCAGAAAAGATTCCTATGATTATTATTTGGAGCTATATAAAAAACTACAAAAGCTCCCAAAAAAGAGATTCTGGATTGCCCAGGCTAATTTAGATGCAGCCACCAATAATAAGGGAAGGCAAGTTATAAAAGAAGCATCTTTATCCGGATTATCATATGTGTCAATTGGTCTGGAATCAATCAACCCGGACAATATGAGGGAAACAGGCATAACCTCAAAACTTGGAATAACAGAATCAGGCGATACTTTAGAGGAATTAAAAAACAATATTGAGTTTATTCAAGATCAAGGTATAGCGATTTCCGGCTGGTTTACAATTGGTCTGGAGCATGATACTTTTGAATCCTGTATTCAATCTCTTGAATTTTGTGATAAAACCAATATTTTCCCTGTGCTCAATCCTATACAGGCTCTTGAGGGCACAAGATATTATGATGAGCTTAAAAAGGAAGGAAGGTTAATTGACCAGGCTACAAATGTTTCTAATGTAATTAACACTTCTATTACAAATAAAATGTTTATTGATCTTATGCAGATTGCATATGACAGATCATATACATATAAAAAAATACTGAAAAAAACTATTTTCTATTACAAAAAGATAAAAGCACAAAAAAGAGGTTCTTTCAATTTAATCCACAGAACAATTTTAATATTTATGACCCAGGTAAAATTGAAAAAAGTTTTAAGGCAAGAAATTTTCAGGTTTAGTTTAAGAATTAAAGATGAAGTTTAAATACAATTTTGAGGTAAGAGGATATGAGCTGGATGCTTTTGGACATGTAAACAATGCTGTTTACCTTAACTATCTTGAGCAAGCCAGATGGAAAATTATGCAAGAAATTGGCCTCTACGAATATTTTAAAACTACAGGAAATTTTCTTGTTGTAGTTGAAGTGCAAATAAAATACATTAAGGAACTCTGTCTTTTTGAGACAGCATTTGTTGAAAGTACCTTTAAAAGAGAAGGCTTTTTTATTGTATTTAAACAGGATATCAGGAACGATAAAAATGAAAAAATTTGCAAAGCAACAGTTAAGTGCCTGTTTGTTGACAAAAAAAGAAATGCCCTGGATATTCCTGAAAATTTAAATGAATTTTACTCTGATGACAAATCTTGAATTTAATAATCATATAGCGTTTTTAAGATTAGATAATCCACCTGACAATCGACTGACAGAACCTGAATTTATCCAAACAAAACAATTGGATGATTTTTTAACTGTCAATAAAGCAAAAGCACTAATCATCTCAGGCACAGGCAGGCACTTTTCATCCGGTGCTGATCTTGAAACAATACAAAAGCAACTTGCAGACAATACGCTAAATAAAAAATTAACTAAAGGCAAAGCACTTCTTACATACATTTATAAATTAAATATTCCTGTAATTGCGGCTATAGAAGGAGCCTGTTTTGGTGGTGGGCTTGAAATAGCTTTATCCTCCCATATAAGAGTTGTTTCTGAGAAAGCTCTTATTGCCTTTCCCGAAAGTAATCTGAATTTAATGCCCGGCCTATCGGGCACCCATGCACTGAAAAAATTCTTGTCATTAGGACGTAGTATTGAAATGTTACTGGAAGGAAATATTATTAATGCTGATAAGGCAATTAAAATGGGATTATGTGATCACATTTGTGAATCAAAAAGCAGCCTCCGCTTTTCTACAGAATTAGCGCAGAGAATGATCAAGGATAAGCCATTATTAGTTATTAACAACATAATGAAAGCATTAAAAAATGCTTATGAAATGAGCAAAGAGGAAGCTCTTGAAAAAGAAACTGAGTTATTTTGTGAATTAGCTAAGGAATCCTTATAGCAATGAAAGAAAGCTACAAAAAATATGTTGAGTATATTACTTTAAAGTCATTTAACATAATGATAGACGACTCAGATGTTAATGATTATTTCACATTGGAGGAGATTAAACTTTATTCTGTTGACAAAAAAAGAAGGAGCCTGGCCGCACGATGGTTAATAAAAAAAATTCTTATTAAGCACTTTAACAATAATCTGTCTTACAAAGACATTTCCATAACAAACGAAAAAAACGGCAAACCGATTCTAAAGATAAACGATATAGAAATAACTGATACCATTTTTATAAGCATGTCTCATTCACGACTAAGAGCTTCCGGTATGGTTGTAATCGACAATGGCCAATAGATAAGTAACTTTTGAGTAAAAAAATAATGATGAGTTATAAAACGCTTACATATCAGGTCAAAGATAATATTGCAAGGCTTGAAATTTGTAATCCACCACAAAATACTATGAGTTTAGAGTTTTTTGAAGAATTACTGGATGTTTGCGAAAAACAAATAAAGAAAGAGAATTTTTCAGGTTTAATAATTACATCTGCAGGAAGACATTTTTCAAGTGGTGCTGATGTTAATGAATTAACTATGTTGATTAAGAATAATAAAAACAACCTGGTGCCTGCTGAAATGAAAAAGAACCTGCAGGCAATCCATATTCTCCATAAATTACAGAAACCAAAAGTTGCTATCTTAAAGGGAATTTGTTATGGAAGTGGATTTGAGCTGGCACTAACTGCAAATTACAGAATAGCGCAAAAAAACACATTGATTGCTTTACCGGAAGTAACATTCGGACTAATGCCCGGACTTGGAGGAATAAGTGCATTGACATATATTGTGGGCGAATCAAAAGCATTGGAATTGATTCTATCAGGCAGGTCTATTGATTCAAGTGAAGCTTTAAGCTTAGGTTTGATTGATAAAATATGCAATAAGGAAAGTATTGAAGAAGAAGCTGTTAAAACTATTAATGCAAATTATAAAAAAACAATGGAACACAGATAACGCGATTAGACAGAATAGCAGTGATTTATAAACAAGTTATAATCATCAATTAACTTTCAAAAACAATCTGTAAAAATCAATTATATCCGTCTAATCCGCGTTCCAAAAACAGTATAATAATGAACAGAAATATAAAAATAGTTGGTTCGGGACATTATCTTCCCGGAAATCCAATTCCGTTTAAAGATGTTGATCATTATCTTGGAGAGCTTAATGACATACCTCCCAAAACAAAAAAATGGCTTAACAGGATGCAAAATGTGATGTCTGAACTGATTGAAGTTGAGTACTATCATTTTGCGTTAGACCCTGAGACAAGAGAGTTTACCGATGATAATATTACAATGTCAGTAAAGGCAGCAGAGGAAGCACTAAATAATGCAAACTTAAAAGCCACAGATATTGATTTTATTGCATACGGCAGTGCACACCAAGACCAAATGCCAACAGCCAGCGTTAGGATTCAGGAAGCTTTGGGCATTAACAGCTGCGGAGAAATATCCATACATGCCAATTGCACATCAGCCTATAAAGCATTGCTAACTGCTTATGAATTTATCAAATCCGGCAGATATAAAAGAGCGCTGGTAGTCTCAAGCGGCATATCCTCGTCTGAACTCAGGAGTGAATACTATAATCAGCCACTAGCAAAAAAAGAAGAACTTTTGCTAAGATATTTCCTGAGTGATGGTGCCGGAGCTCTGATTCTGGAAGCAGATGAAAGTAATTCAAAAAGTGGGTTATATCTTGAAAATTGCTACATGGAATCTATTGGTGGCAATAAACCTTCAGCAATGGGAAACAAACGCCCCGCATATTACATGAATCCCAAAGAAGAATTTGAAAAAGGATATCACCATCTAAGCCAAAAATTTAATGATGACCTCAGAGCTCTGTTTTACGAAAATGGTAATTCTGTCTTTTATAACGGAATTAAGCGAATGCTTGAATTATATCCTGTTGATAAAAGAAAGATTAAATTTTTCCAGGTAAACTTTCCCTCTAAGCACATTTCTGAAACCATCATTGAAGAATGCCAAAACCTGGGTATTCCTAAGGAAACTTTATACACTAAAATGTCAACTATGGGATATGTTGGCCCACCAATGGTTTTTCTATGCCTTGACAAAATAAGACGCGAAGAAAAATTGCAAAAAGGAGATGTAATTCTTTCTTTTGTTACTGAAGTGAGTAAATTTATGCAGGCGGGGTTTGTGTGTAGGGTTCATTAGTTTGGCGTTTGGCGTTTGGCGTTTGGCGTTTGGCGTTCAGGGTTTGGCGTTCAGGGTTTGGCGTTCAGGGTTTGGCGTTGCAGGAATCCGAAGCTGGAAGTTCCTTCGGAAGCTTCCAGTTCTTGCGCGAGGAATTTCCAGCTTCCGCTTTCGCGGAACTGGAAACTTCCGGGATAAAACAATAAATAAACGTAAAATGATTACGCTTTGCACCATGCC
>JAWOBS010000157.1:0-3705 GCA_046484145.1 Bacteroidales bacterium | reverse complement strand
ATCATGAACCGGCATCAGAACCAAGAGTGGTGCCATCAATATACAGTAGTGATAAAATATCTATATATACTTCAATTGGTAATTCTTATGATTATAGTACATCCTGTCCAAGAAAAACATGGATGCGCCCAATTGAAGAGTTAACTTTAGAAAAAGAATATGCCCGCTCACAGTATGAAGAAACAAGCCTGCAACTAAGAGAGCTAATTGATGCAGGTGATTCTGATTACCTGAAAAGCCGTGTTGAAGAGGCAGGCCCGGGGGTTAATATTCAGTTATACCAATATTTAATGGAAATTGCTCCATTTTTATCTGAAGATGTACTTGCAATATTGGCTGAAAAAGAAAAAGGCTTTAACAATGCAATGATAAGAAATGTGTTGGTAAAAAGCCCACAGGCTCCAAAACTGGCCAAAGTAGTTGAAAAGCTTGACAGCAGAAATATCCCATTACCACCACCAATGAGACAGGAAATTGACCAGGGACTGGATTATTTTGGTGAAAAAGAGCTTCTCGAACATCAAGCAGCTTATTATAAAAACATGCATGATAAAGCTCTTAATGATATCCTCCTGAATATTAAATATGAAACCGAGGGATGGGAAGAAGCTCCCTGTATAATGGAACTACTTTCGCAAACCGATGACAACAGGTATCAGTACTTATTGGCCGAGAAATATTTTAAACAAAATGAATTTGAACAAGGTATGCAGGTTTTAAATAATATTGGTTCAGGAATTGAGTCATCAGATGAAACCCTTATTTCAGAATATAATGATTATGTTTCTTTTTATTCTCTTTTAAACCAATTTAATACTGACGAAGAAACCAATCACACTCAACTACCGGAAGAAATCTTAGTTGAGCTTGAATCATACCTGGATTCCGACAATAGAATTGCAGGTAAAGCATTGTCATTGCTAATCCAAAACAATGCCATAGAATATGAGGAATTGATTCTTTATCCCGGTGAGATAGTTGACCCAAAAGCCGGTACAAATGACTTTTACGATGAATTTGAGAATACACAAGAAGGAGAATCTCAAAAACATTTTACCATATATCCAAACCCGGGATACGATTTTATTACATTTAACTGGTGTTTAGAATCTGAAAAAACAGGCAATGGCAAGCTTGAAATTTACAATTCATCCGGAGCTATGGTTCATGCTATTGACATCAAGAGTAATTGCGGACAAAAACAATTGCTATTGACTAAATGGAGTACAGGCAACTACACTGCGGTTTTTAAACTAAATAATAATACAGCAGAAAGTATTAACTTTATAATTGCAAAATAATGCAGGAATAATTAACACCCCCGAAGGTTTATAAATTCTTTGGGGGTTTTAAAGTTCATTTTCAATTGCTAATGGAACTAAGCCCAGTTTGCTCAAACTGATTTTACTCTGAAAAACAGTCTAGCATGGAAAACTAATTACTAATCACTAATCACTAATCACTAATCACAAAAAAACATTCACATGAAAAATATTTGTTTGCTTTTTATTCTGTTTTTAGTATCTACATTAAACACAAACTCCCGGGAAGATGAATACTGGGCGCTCGTGCCCGGATCATTGGGCCAATACCTGGTTCAAACCGATAGTACTACTATGGTATTAATTACTAATGAATGGACATTTGTTGAACAGGAAGAAGCATTTAGGCCTAACACACTTAATCTTCATTATTTTAATAACAATGGTGAATTTATAAATAGTTTATCAAAAAATTTTGATGAAATTGATTCTTTTAAAGTAATTGAACCATTAAGATCTAATGGTAGAGTTGCAGGACGAAGTTCAATGACAAAATTAGCTAATGGGAAATTCCTGCTTGGAGGGCATGGAATTCAGAATTCAACATATGCAAAAGAGAGTAGAGCATTAAATTATTATCATAAGCGGTCTTTAAATCATTATAAAGACTCTGTGTATTTGCAGTTTTCCTCATTCTCAGAAGAAAATAATGTAGAAAAAGAGGAGACTCCTCCCATGATAAATCCAATGATATTTACATTTAACCCTGCTCTTGACAGCCTGCTTAAAATAGATACACTTGAAGCTGTGCCATATTACGGCTCTGTGGTATTGATTCGTGAAATCGCACCGGACACTCTCATTATAGGCTATCATAAATCAAACGAAAGCCGTCATGAGATAATGGAAACAGACAGCCTTTTTAATGTAAGGTGGAAAACTGAATTCGGACAAATAGATGAATATTTTGCCGATATTTATGATTTTCAAGTTGCCAGCGATGGAAACTATTTGGTTTCAGTACACTATTGGAATGTTGCTTTGAATGAGATATATTATGCAAAAAACAGATTATTCAAATTTTGCAAAAACACAGGCGAATTATTGTGGGAGAAAATTATCCGAAATGACAGCAACATAAGTTTTATGTTTACTCTAACCGCATTAGAGAATGATAAATACCTGATAGCGTATGATGATTGTTGCCTGGGACCTTCCGGCAATTATTTACAGGAGTATGTTTTCCATGAAAACACAGGCCTTCACTTAAGGATAATAGATAATGACGGTAATACAATTGAGCAAAAAAGTTTGGTTGATTTTTTATCTGCCCATATTTACACACATGGAAGTCCCGGGAATATAAACTATGAGAATCCTGATGAAGCAGTGCCTTGGTACAGGCCTTTAAAAACTGTTAAAAATCCTGATAATACTTTTCTTATTTCGGGAATACTCAGATCTGCAGCTTCAACATATTATTTAAGAGGCTTTTTGCTTAAGCTTGATGAAAACCTTGAACCTTTGTGGGTCAGGGTGTTTGAAATTGATAAAAAGAATTATATCTACGATTGTTACAATACTCTACGGCTAAATAACATTTTATACAATGGTAATAATATATTTCTTGGTGGCACTTTTGAGTCTATTAGCTCTAATTGTCCATATTATGATCCTAATTACTATTATGTTTACTTTTGGAGTGGCATTTTAGTTCCCCTGGATGAATACGGCTGCCATGAGCCGGACTGTCATTTATACGATAATATTGCTGAATGGGAATACGATTCATTGATTACATTTTTTCCCAATCCTGCCAATACAACATTAAATGTAATTATTGACAGGCAGGAAATTGAGCAAAAGGAAAAAACGCTTTTTATCAGCGACCTTTCAGGCCGTGGCATGCTTACAAAGCATTTTACCGGCAATGAGCTGCAGGTTTCAATAAATAATTTTAGCCCAGGTGTTTATCTTGCATACATCTTCTCCGAAGGGCATATTCTAAAATCAGAGAAAATTGTGGTAAAGTGATAATGTGGTAATGTGGTAATGTGCAAATGTGGTAATATGCAAATGTGATAATGTGCAAATTTGCAAATGAGATGGGGCGATTATGCGTATATAAACCTGTTTGAAGTGATCAAATGAGGTGCGCTTGCACCGTTAACCTTTGTAGGAAACATGTACCACCGGAAACATATAGTTTTAAGCACTTGTAAAATGGGTGCCGATGTGCAATGACAAAAAAGTATGAACGAAAATCAAGACTGCAAAGGTGGTTCACCTGGGGCTAAAGCCCAGGTGTCTGCTATACCTGGCTATCCGTCAGCTGAAGCTGACGGTAATAGATAAGAGTGCTGGGAATAACGAGAACTCTCACATTCGTTCGGGATGACGAGCTGGGAAGCAATACATCTCACCTCAATTTATTAAACAACTC
>JAWOBS010000139.1:0-20388 GCA_046484145.1 Bacteroidales bacterium | reverse complement strand
ATTTTATAGAAAGCAGCAAGCAAGCTGACTCAATTGCTGTTTCATACATGGGATATATGCCACAGGCAAAACCAATAGAAAAAAACAAATTCCAGGAGATAAACTTCCGGCTGCAAATGGATCAGTATATGCTGGAAGAAGTAGTAATCCTGCCAACAGAAAACCCTGCGCATGAAATTTTGCGGAATATTATTAAAAATAAGTGGAAACACGATCCCAACCGATTCGATTCTTATTTTTTTAACTCATATAATAAAATTGAAATTGGCACCGACAATATTACTGAGAGATTAAAAGAAAACAGGTTTCTGAAAGACTTTCAATTTATCTTCAACTATGTTGACACATCTGCAATTTCAGGAAAAACATTTTTACCGATATTAATATCAGAGACTTTCTCTGAATTTTATTACCGCAAATCGCCGTCACTGGAAAGGGAAATCGTAAATACCTCTCAAATATCAGGTTTTGATAATGAGAGTATTTCCCAGCTGGCCGGACAAATGTACCAGCGAATTAATATATATGATAATTTCCTCACTATTTTTGAGCCTGGTTTTGTTAGCCCTATCGCCGATCATGGTTTGTTTTATTATAAATATTATCTTATTGACAGCACCATGATAGATAATAAATGGTGCTATCAAATCTCTTATGTTCCCAAAAGAGAACAAAGCAGGACATTTAGAGGCAATTTCTGGGTTCATGACAGCACTTTTGCTATAAAAAGCATACAAATGCGAACCGCAAAAAATATCAATTATAACTACATAAAAGATTTTGTTGCTGAATATGAATATGATATCATAAATGATACAACATGGTTTTTGAAGCAGGAAAAACTTTATTTTGACTTTGATATTAACCCACGACTAAGCGGTTTCTTCGTGAATAAAACATCAATATATGAAGATATTCATGTTAACGAGGAGATTCCTGCGGAAGTATTGAAATACAGGGATAAAATAGTTTTGGATAAAAATGTTTTTGTTAAAGATGAAGATTTTTGGGAAGAGAACCGGCCTACTCCCCTTACAGAACATGAAGAAGATATTTATTCAATGATAGATTCAGTACAAAATGTACCAATTTATAAGTTTTATGAAAAGCTTGCAGGTATGTTTGTTATGTTTCACTATGAAATTGGCTATTTTGAGTACGGACCTTACTTCCAAACATTTAGTTTTAATGAAATTGAAGGTAACAGATTCCGCGTTGGGGGCAGGACAAGTAATAAGTTCAGCACAAATCTGATGCTAGAAGCTTTTACTGCATATGGGCTTAAGGATGAAAGATTTAAATATGGAGGTGGAATATTATATGTTTTTGACAACAACCCAAGATCATCTATATCTATTGATGGCCAATACGACTTAAAGCAACTTGGAAAAAGTGAATTTGCATTAAAAGATGATAATATCTTTAGATCGCTCCTCAGCCGAACTCCTAATAATAGCCTTACAATGGTTAAAGAGCTTAACCTGAAGGTTGAAAAAGAATGGTACCAGGGATTTTTCAACACTTTATTTCTATCCCACCAAAGAATTGAGTCAGGGCATTATATTAAATTTCAAAAAGAAACAAATGGAAATATTATTGACATCGAAGAAATTAAAAATACAGAAATCAACCTAAACTTTAGATTTTCCAGGGATGAGAAGTTTCTACTTGGTGAATTTGAAAGGAAAAGCCTGGGGACTATTAAACCTGTTTTGAACATTAATCTTGCTGCAGGGCTGCCCGGTATTTTAGAAAGTGATTATGAGTATTATAAAATATCTTTTGACTTGTCACAAAAAGTTGATATTAGTCCACTAGGCTATTTCAGATATATCATTGATGCAGGAAAAATATTTGGGACAGTGCCTTTCCCCTTACTAAAACTACATGAAGGCAATGAAACATATATCTTTGACCGTTATGCATACAATATGATGGATTACTATGAATTTGCGAGTGATATGTATCTTAGCATATATATTGACCACCATTTGCAAGGTTTAATCTTTAACAGAATACCCTATTTCCGGAGGCTAAAACTACGCGAGGTTGTTTCAGCAAAGGGCTTAATTGGTAGTTTAAGAAAAGAACATGAATCCTATATGGTTTTTCCTGAAGGATTAAGAGGACTCAAGCATCCATATTATGAAGTTAGTGCCGGGGTGGAAAATATCTTTAAGCTTTTCAGAGTTGATGCTGTATGGAGGCTGAATTATTTAGAAGATGCAGATACTGATAATTTTGGATGGAGAATAACTATGCAGTTTACATTTTAAAATAATTGAAAAGATTCTAATGTAACAGGTAATTATTTTAATCTGACTCTTGGGTCGATAACGCCGTATAAAATATCAACAATAATATTTATTATAACAAGCATTATAGAAATTAGAAGCACAGCACCCATAATCACCGGAAAATCATAATGATCCAAAGCATTAACAATTGTTACCCCAAGCCCTTTCCAGTCAAAAACATATTCAACAAAAACAGCACCTGCCAATAGAGACGCGAACCAACCTGAAACCGCTGTAATAACAGGGTTCATGGCGTTTTTCAAAGCATGTCGGGTAATAACTTTATACTTTGACAATCCTTTTGCCCGGGCTGTACGAATATAGTCTTGTGACAAAACGTTTATCAGGGAGCTTCGGGTTAGCTGAACCACTATTGCAAGTGGCCTGATTCCCAAAGTAACAGCAGGCAAAATAAGATTCTTTAGCTGAATATGTTCTCCTCTTCCAAAATCATCAACCTCTTTTAAGCTTCCCGTCATATTCAGGCCGGTATAATCTCCCAACAAATATGCAAAAATCCATGCTATTAATATTGCGGCAAAAAACGATGGGAGAGCCATTCCCAAAGCCGAAAAACTAATTATTGACTTGCTAAACCAACCATTAGGATTTACAGAAGTTAAAACTCCGAGAAATACTCCCAAAATGATAGCAAATAAAATAGAGACAACAGCAAGCAGCAAAGTAAGAGGAAAGGCTTCAGCCAGAATATCGGATACAGGCCGGCCACTTTGAAATGAACTACCTAAATATGGATACTTTATAACAAGGCTACGGTTTGAAATATTAAATAACCGAACGAAAGGAGCATATTTTTCAGTATCCAGGTAGAAATAACTGTCCTCATTAGTATAATTATGAATTGAAATTGGTGAAATATCATTAAGATAATTTAAATATTGAATCACAGGGGGCCTGTCTAATCCCAACTCTTTATGAATAGACTCAACAGACTCTATATCTGCACGTTGCCCAAGCATCATCCTGGCAGGATCACCGGGAAGTATTTTAAACAGAAAAAAAATCAATGTAATTACACCCAGGAAAACCCATAATCCATACCATATTTTCCTTAAAATATACTTAAGCACTATATGAAAGTTTTAATTCCAGTTTACGATTGTTCGCCCTCTAACTCAAGCTTTATCAAAGCAAATACACTATAATTCATTATATCCATATAATTGGCATCTATTCCTTCTGAGATAACAGTCTTGCCCTTATTATCCTCTATTTGCTTTATTCTCAATAACTTAACAAGAATTATATCGGTAAGACTTGAAATTCTCATTTCTCTCCATGCCTCTGAATAGTCATGATTTTTATTAAGCATCAGGTTCTTTGAGGCTTCAAAGTGTTTTTCAAATAAATCTTTTGCCGCTTTAGTATCTAAATCAGGCTGTTCGGCATGACCAAGTTCAATCTGAACTAATGCCATAATTGAATAATTAACAATGCCAATAAATTCAGGAGTAATTCCTTCTTCTATTTTTTGATTACCTTTGCTTTGCAATGAGCGAATTCGCTGAGCTTTAATAAATATCTGGTCAGTTAAAGAGCTTGTTCTCAATATTCGCCAGGCACTGCCATAATCTTGCATTTTTTTTAAAAATATATCTTTGCAGAGCTCTTTTATTTTTTCGAATTGCTTGTTTGTTTTATTGTCTGTGCCCATTTCTATGGCTTGATTTAATTTGTTAATAATTATATAATGATTACGAAAGATACACTTTTTTGTCAAAAGTATTTTATTAATTGCGGGGGTAAAATTATAAATTTATCTTCATCTTTGGTAATGGGAGTTATTAACATTACCTCAGATTCCTTTTATTCAGATAGCCGCTTTCAAAGCATTAAAGACATTTTACTGAAAACAGAAAAAATGCTGTCAGATGGTGCCGATATAATAGATATAGGGGCAGCATCAAGCAGACCGGGTGCCGGATTAATAAGTTCTAAGGATGAATTAAATAAACTTATTCCTGCATTAAAAGCTGTTAATAAAGAGTTTCCGGATGTTATTATTTCCATAGACACTTATAATGCAGAGACAGCAAGTGAAACGATTAAAAACGGAGCACATATCATAAATGACATCTCTGCCGGAAGCATTGATAAAAAAATGTTCCAAACTATAGCTGAAAACAATGTCCCTTACATTATAATGCATATGCAGGGCACACCACAAAACATGCAAGAAAAACCTTCATATAAAAATATTATTAAAGAAATCTCTCTTTATTTTGCTAAGAAAATTGATGAGCTTACAAAGCTTGGAGTAAAAGATATTATAATAGATCCCGGATTTGGTTTTGGAAAAACCCTGGAGCATAATTACGAATTATTAAACAAGCTGGAATATTTCAAAATTTTCAACAACCCCTTATTGGTAGGCTTGTCGAGAAAATCAATGATTAATAAAGCTCTTAATATAAAACCCGGGGAAGCTTTGAATGGGACTACAGTATTAAACTCTATTGCTTTAACAAAAGGCGCGAATATTTTACGCGTGCATGACCCCAAAGAAGCCCGGCAAGCTATCAGGCTGATAGAAAGATTGAATGATTACAGTACAAATGATTTGTCAGATTGTAAATTAAATTAATTTTGCAATTCATTATAGATGATATTTACAAATATGCCACTTTTTACAGCATTTATTCAGATAAGATTTCTTGATATACTCGACATAATATTAGTAGCATTATTAATATATTATGTTTTTAACCTTATAAGAGGTACGGGTGCAATAAATATACTACTTGGAATTATATCTGTTTATGCATTCTGGTTCATAGTAAGAACCTTTGAAATGGAATTGCTGACAGAGATACTTGGGCAGTTTATAAGTGTTGGTGTCCTGGCCTTAATAATAGTGTTCCAGCCGGAAATAAGAAAATTTCTTCTGCTTTTAGGAAAAAAAAGCATTATTAACAAAGGTTCAAAAGGGATTTGGAACAAACTCTGGCAGATTGAAGATGACATTATGCTTAATTACTCTCCAATAATTAGAGCTTGTGAAAACTTTTCTGACAGTAAAACCGGAGCTCTTATTGTAATTACAAAAGAAAACACTTTAGACTATTATATTGAAACAGGAGAAATAATAGATGCTCAGCTGTCGGAACAATTAATCCAGAATATCTTTTTCAGAAACAGCCCACTACATGATGGAGCAGTAATAGTCAGGCAAAACAGGATAAAAGCAGCAAGGTGCGTACTGCCGGTCTCTGAAAGCAAAAACATACCCAACACATTAGGAATCAGGCACAGAGCAGCATTAGGAATTACAGAAAATTCTGATGCAATAGCTGTAGTAGTAAGCGAACAAACCGGCAGGATTGCTTTCTGTAAAAATGGGGAAATGCAAAGAAATATCAGCTCTCTTCAGCTAAGAGAGTCCCTGACAAAAGAGTTTACTGAATTTAAACATAAAATCAACCCTGATACATCAAAATAGACAAAAACTATTGTTATCCGGGATATATTTTAATATGAACAAAAACAGCTACCCAAAAGACTTTTACCTAAACATTGAAAAAGCAGTAATTGCTGCAATTATGGCGGGGAAAGAGATAATGGATGTTTACGCACAAGACTTTTCATCAGAGATTAAAGACGACGGAACTCCAATAACTATAGCCGACAAAAAAGCTAATGACATTATAATAAATTCATTAAAGCAAACAGAACTCCCAATAATAAGTGAAGAAAGCAGAATTGCCGGTTTTAGTGAGCGTGAAAAATGGAATTATTATTGGCTTATAGACCCAATTGACGGAACTAAAGAATTTATTAACAAGAATGATGAATTCACCGTAAATATTGCTTTAATGCAAAAAGGCAATCCGCTTGCAGGTGTAATTTTTGCCCCGGCATTAAAACAATTATATTTTGGGATAATAAACGATGGTGCTTATTATTTCCATTATGAAAAAAACATACTGAATAATAAAAGTTTCAACCTCGATTATTTAGTTTCAAATTCAAAGAAACTAAATCCTGGATCATCTTCCGATAAAGAATTCCAAATTGCTGTTAGCCGGTCGCACTTTAACAAACAAACTGAAAGCTTTATAAATTACTTAAAAGAGAATAATAAAGTAGAATTGATAACAGCAGGAAGTTCTTTAAAATTCTGTCGATTAAGTGAAGGTAAATGTAATTTATATCCTCGTTTTGGTAAAACTTTCGAATGGGATATTGCTGCTGGCCATGCAATATTATCAGCATGTGGAGGTGAGGTATATTCTTTATCAACAAAAAAGCCTGTGGTTTATAATAAATCCGAGCTCGAAAACCCATTTTTTATAGCATTCTCAAAAAAAGAAGAATCACACAGCTTTTTTAAAAATTTTTCTTTTTAAAAAAGGATAAATTATTACAGAGGACATAATTATTATAGCGCCAATATAAAAACCTCCCGACATCTTCTCACTTTCACCAAAAATAAAGTATGCCAGCAAAATTCCATAAATAGGTTCCATATTTACAGCTAACACAACTGTATACGCTGACAAATACTTCATTATTTCAACCAATGCACTAAAAGCATATGAAGTACAGACAAAACCAAGCACTAATAAATAAATAAAATCAGGCAAAGACACCTCAACAAGCCCAATATCCAACTGCCCGCTAAACAAATAGAATAATGTAATAAAAACAAAGCCACCAATCATTTCATAAAAACTGATTACTGCCGGATTATAATTGTTGCTGATATTTCTGTTGAGAACTATGAACAATCCATTTAGAAATGCTGATAACAGAGAGAATAATATTCCAAGGTAAAACCCAAACTCATATTGAAATATTAAATATATACCTCCAATAATTACAAATCCTATAAGAACTTCTAACCAAAAGATCTTCCTCTTTTGTAATATAGGCTCAAGAAAACTGGTAAAAAGTGTTGTAGAAGCAAAAACACCAAGAGTTACGGAAACATTGGAAACTTTAATTGCATGAAAAAAGGTTATCCAGTGTAGAGCCACTATTATACCAATTCCATAAAGCAGTAACTGATCCTTAAAAGCTAATTTATAAGAGATTTTTCGTATGAAAAAATAAACAAATAAGCCAATAAACGCTAAAAAAGTGCGAATCCAAACAAGCTGTATAGAATCCAGGCTTATTAATTTGCCAAGAATGGCCGTAAAGCCTAATAAAACGACAATTATATGAAGATGTGCATGTTGTTTTACAAGAGATACCGGTTTCATTAAAACAAATTATTTAAACAAGATTAAATATTATTAATGCAACTTATAGCTTTTCTGAACCTGTCATCAGCACTGCCGGAAATGACCCTGTATGGAAATTTATAAAACTCTAATTCCTTGATAAACCATTCTTTAAAAAACTCACCCTTATCAGGATTTTCTCTTAACACGTCATAAGTCCATGGAATATCAACATCGCAAAGCAAATACAGGTCAAAATTCTGCTTTTGTATATTTTCTAAAATCCACTTATGACATTTTCCATATTTATATAAACTCCAGATTTTAATATTAATAAGTTCAGTATCCACAAACAGAACTTCTCGCGCCCGGGGCAGGGCATTTTCAATGTGTTGAACATGATTCTTAGCTATTATAAGTAAGTCATCATAATTATAATCTCGCCCTAATTTAAATAAATAATCCCTGGCAAACTCACTTACAAAACAGCTCTTGTTATAAAGAGCTAGATCCTTAGCAAGTGTAGATTTTCCGGTCGACTCCGGACCGGTAATTGCAACTTTCTTTATCAATGAAGAAACTTTTTATAATATACTAACTAACCTTTTAAGCCCACATTCAAAATTTTCATTACAACAACAGCTTTATTGTTTGCTTTAAAAGTTTTCTCTATTTCATTGGTAAGCAAACTCATAACAACTGAATATTCTCCAAAGATTTGTGTACTCATGTCGTTGACTTCCATTTCCACATCTTTGTTCTGCTTCAAACAATGAATAAAATCAATTATTTGTGGAATATATTCTTCCGAAAGTGGGTAAAGGCTTAATTCTATTGATACTTTCATCTTCCTGATTTTTTTGTCAAAAATACTATTATTCTCCGTGTTGAAACTAAGAAATACAGAATAAATTCCAAAGTTTAAAAATTATTTAACAAGATATTCACATGTCAAATTAATTAGATATAAATTATCCTTTATAAAAAACATAAAAAAAACAGACAAAACATTACTAACCATAAGATTGCATAAGTATTACGGCAGCAAATTTTAATTAATATAAGTTTAAGCAAACGAAATTATTAAACATTACATAGCTTGATTTATTATTTTATTATATTTGTCATGAATTCATACTAAATCAACATGAATCCACTTTTAAACGAAGAGATAGACATTAGCATTTCAGGATTTAGACAATTAACAGAGTTGGTAAATAAGCAATATAACTTTGATTTAAGTTGCTATGCGCTAACTTCTTTTAAAAGGCGCCTGATAAAATTCATTGAAAGAAGAGAATACAGGAACCTTGATTATCTAATGAAAATGATTGAAAAAGATCAAATCTCTCTAAGTTCTTTATTGACCGGCTTAAATGTCGAAGTTACTGAGTTCTTCCGGGATCCGGCATGGTGGCGTTACTTCAGGGATGAAATGCTTCCTACCTTGGCTAAAAACCATGACCACATTAAAATTTGGATACCCGGCTGCTCAACAGGTGAAGAAGTTGCGTCAACAGCAATAGTTTTAAAAGAAGCGAAGCTTTTAAGCAAGGTAGAAATAATTGCTTCTGATCTCACTAATGAAATAATTTCAAGTGTTAAAGGAAGAATATATCCAACATCAAAATTTGAATTTAGTGATGCAAACTATAAAAGATATGATCCTGAAGGTGAAGGAGATTTCTCAAAATATATCATTAATGAAAAAAATGGATTTAAAATTCCTGATGAGTTATTCGAAAATGTGAGTTTTGTTAAATTTGACTATAAAGAAGATTTTAAAAATAGGGGTATTAACGTAATTATCTGTAGAAATAATTTTATATATTACACAAGTCAATTTCAGGAAAAAATGCTTGAGATTTTTTCAGGTAAGCTTTCCTTTAATGGCTATTTAATTATAGGTAATAAAGAAAATATTGAATGGTGCAAAGATATGGCAAGATACACATCTATAAATGATAGTGAAAAAGTATTTAGAAAAACTTCACCCTAAAGATTTCTTTTTTATTAACATATAGATGAGTATTGTATTAATAGAAGAGTTTATTGAATGAGATATAAGGTTGTAATAATAGGAGGTTCAGCAGGAAGTTTTCAGGTAGTAACTAAGATTTTATCAAAACTGCCAAAAGATTTCAACATACCAATAGTTTTAGCTCTTCACAGGCTCAAACATGTACGGCATGGCTTTGTTGAAGCTTTGTCAATTAAATCAAGCCTGCCTGTTTTTGAACCGCTTGATAAAGATAATATTAAGGCTGGTAAAATTTATCTGGCTCCGGCTAATTATCATTTGTACCTTGAACTAACAGGAACATTTGCTTTATCAACCGAACAACCTGAAAATCATTCGAGGCCGGCAATCGACTTAACTTTTGCAACTGCCGGTTATGCATACAAGAATAAAGTTATTGGCATTATACTCTCAGGAGCAAATAAAGATGGTGCTTTGGGACTTAAGAAGATAAAAGATTATGGCGGATTGACTATTGTTCAGGACCCTGATGAGGCCCAAATGCCAACAATGCCAAAAGCAGCCCTGGAAAGAGCAGGAAAAGTTGATAAGATTTTAAAAGTTGACGATATAATTAAATTTTTAATTTCACTGTCAAAAACTTAGTTTTGTAAATATTTGTTTAAGAACATTCTTTTACTAATTAACCTGATAATTATGAATAACAAACATATAAAAACCGGAATTTATTTACTTCTCCTGGTATTTTTATTCATTACAAGCCTGTTGGTTTTTAATTATATGTCGAATATTTTCAATGCCTTTGAAAGTACTGCCCAATACTCCGAAGTTCAAAAACAAATCCAAACTTTATATATACTTATTACTATATCTGTTGCCATTCCTTTTATTTTTATCCTAACACTTTTGTTTATAAGTTTCTTTAATAACTCAATAGAATTGAAAGCTGTTGGGCAGGAAGAGAGTTTTGAAAAATTGGAAGAACAAAAAAGAAAAAAGGAAAAGAAAAATGACGACAAAGAGCAGGAAAAAATTGAAAAACAGGCTATAGAAAAAGAATATAAAGAGAAAACTACTGAGCTTAAGGATTGTCTTAAACAAAAAATAAATAAGAAGAAATCTGCAGGTCATAAGCAATTATCTGAAAAAATACTGTCGTGTATATCAAAACAATATGAGATTGTTCAAGGGGAAATATACCTCTTGGAAAAAAAAGATAAAAAAGATATGTTAACACTTTCATCAACATATGCTTATTATATCCCTGAAGAAAAAGTATTCGAATTTGAAATTGGCGAAGGGCTTATCGGACAGGTAGGAAAAGCAAAAGAAAGCCTTACATTAAATGAAATACCGGAGGGTTATATTCAAGTAACGTCAGGCCTTGGTAGTTCAACACCCTCAAACTTGATAATTATACCCATGGTTAATGAAAATGATGAACTAATTGGCGTTTTTGAATTAGCAGCATTTAAGGAGTTTAATGAAAATGATAAAAAATTGCTTGAAGATATTGGATCATTTATTTGCCAGTTTTATAAGCAAAATGAAAAATAATTAGTTATTTTTATAAAAATTGTTTAAATAAAAAAAAATAATGGTTTATGTAGGTTATTAATGTATTTTTGTCTACTGCTTTAGGGTGGTAAATAATAATCTATTGTAATTACTATTACTAAATTTTGATAAAATTAATTGTTACAATATGAAGCTTTTAAGCCGAAAACAATTTGTTATTGCTTGTTTTATTTTAGGATTACTATTCCCTTTCTTTGGCTGGCTTATTGAAATAAGCAGATTAGAAATTTCTTTTTCTGCAGCTAATATCATAGAAGCACACAGACACTCCCCTATTTTAATTATTCTAGACATTATTCCTTTCTTTTTTATTGCAATTGGTTTTCTTGGTTATGAAAAATATAAAGCGCTGAAAGAAGCTTTTGAAAAGCAAACGAATAAACTTGAAAAGCAAACCGCTAATATTAATAAAATTGCCTCATTTGCCGAAAAAATAGGAAGCGGCCAGTTTGATATTGAATTTGAAATAGCTGATAAATCAGATATACTGGGAAAAACTCTTCAGAATTTAAGAGATAAATTATACGAGAATAATCAAAAAGAATCTCTCCAAAACTGGGAAATGGTCGGTAAGGACAAAATTGGGATGATTCTTCGAATGCATAATGACATTAATATCTTATCATATGAGGTGTTAGAAGCACTCATTAAATATATTAGTGTTGTACAAGGTGTTTTTTATATTTATGATGATGATGATAGATTATTAAAAATATCAGCTTCATATGCGTATAACAGGAAAAAATACCTGAAAGGAGAAGTAAAAGTTGGTGAAGGACTTGTGGGCCAAGCTGCTATTGAAGAAGATATTGTTCATAGAACTGAAATTCCTGATGACTATTTAACAATAACATCCGGAATTCTTGGTGAAAAGAAACCAACCAGCTTGCTTATTGTGCCTTTAATAATGGAAGAAAAACTACAGGGAGTATTTGAGTTTGCTTCCATGAATCTATTTAAAGAGCATGAAATTGATTTTGTTAAGTCAATCGCTGAAATTGTTGCAAGAACAATTTACAACCTGAAAATTACAGAAAAAACGGAAAGGCTTCTAAAAGAGTCCCAGGAAATGACTCAAGAGCTCAAAGAGAATGAAGAAGAGCTTAGGCAAAATGCCGAGGAAATGCGTCTTACACAAGAAGAGCTGGAAAAAACCAATACCCACCTGGAAGAAAAAATACAAGAAGTAAATCAAAGCCAAAAAAGACTATACTCCCTGCTTGAAAATGCATCGGAGCTAATCACTATTTATGACGAAAACCAAAAGCTTAAATATGTGAGCCCTTCTGTGAAAAAAATCCTTGGTTACACAGAAGAGGAAATGTTTGCCGGAAAAGATTTTGACAGAATAAACAAAAAAGGCCAAACAACCATTAATAAAATGTTTGAAGAGCTTCTGGCAGAACCTGACACTTCAAAAGTTATTCAGTATTCATACCTGAATAAGCACGGCAACATAATGTTTCTTGAAACAACCGGCCGAAATCTTATTAATGACACTGCAATAAACGGATTAATACTCAACACAAGTGATATTACAGAAAGGAAAAGAGCTGAAAAAGAACAACGCATGCGTGGACAAATGCAGACATTGTCAGATAATTCTCCTGATATCATTCTACGTGTTGACTTAAACAGGCAATTCTTCTATGCAAATCCTGCTGTTGAAAAATTTACAGGCATTAAAGCTGACGAATTTCATAAAAAACACCTAAATGAAATTGGACTGGAAAAAGAAGTCACTTCATTTATTGATCAAACTGTTGAAGAAGTAAAGAAAGCAAAAGATAAAATTCATAAGGAAGTAATATTCCAGGTAGATGGTGAAAACCTTACAATGAATGTTAATGCAATTCCTGAGTTCAACGAAGATGACCGCCTGGAAACTGTTCTGTTCATTTTGCATGATATTACAGAGCTTAAGAAAATTGAACAAGAGATCAAGGAAAAGAACACGAAAATTACTGATAGTATAAACTATGCTTTCAGACTTCAAAATGCAATTCTGCCAAGCCAAAAGCTCATAAAGCAATATTTCCCTGACTCTTTTATGTTATATTTGCCCAGAGATATTGTAAGTGGTGACTTCCCCTGGTTTTACGAAAAAGATGATGATTTATATATTGCTGCAATTGATTGTACAGGACATGGAGTTCCGGGAGCAATGCTTTCGTTAGTTGGATATTTTACCATGAACCAAATTCTCAGCCAGCCGGAAGTGCTGTCGCCGGGAGAAATTTTAAATCAATTGCACAAAGGCGTACAAACCACTTTAAGGCAAGATAAAGATGGAGCAAGTGCCAGGGATGGAATGGATGTTGCTCTCTGCAAAATAAACCTTAAAAAGATGGAAATGGAATATTCAGGTGCTCACAGGCCCCTGTATTTTGTTAAAGACGGTGAGTTAATTGAATATAAAGGCACCAGAGCTGCAATCGGAGGTATACCTAAAGCAGGTAAACCTGAACCTGTTTTCGAAAATTACGTATTAAAAATAGAGAAGAATAATTCTATATTTTTCTTCTCAGATGGATTGCCTGACCAATTTGGAGGCCCTGAAGGAAGAAAGTATTTTCCGAAACGTATCAGGGAGAAAATTATGGAAAATATTGACAGCCCAATGTCTCAGGTTTTTAATGTGTTTAAACAAGATTACCAGGAGTGGCTGGGAGACGGCACTCCTATAGATGATGTATTGATTATTGGAATGAGGTTTTAATAAAAGTATATTGTTTTATGAATTTTATATAAATTGAAAAATAATATTAGCATGGAAAATGTAGATTACATGAAGCTTATCTATTCCTTCCACCAGGAAATGATAAATTATAATTTTACCTTGGTGTATGAAGGAGAGATAACACATCAAATAACAAAAGCATTTACCTCCCTGGCTGAAAATAAGATGGACAGTTATAGCGAAGATGTTTCCATGAAAAAAAAGGTATTTCATGTAATGGTAGAGTGTCTTCAAAATTTAAGCAAGCATTCTGAAGAACATGAGCTCAGAGGTAAAGTTGGAGACTCCTCCGGAAACGGTATTTTTATTGTTGGAAGGCTCGGCAGCAATAATGAAGAATATCACGTTATTACTGGAAATCCGGTTGATAAGGGCAGAGTACCGGAACTAAAAGCCTTACTTGAAAAAATTAATCAACTCGATAAGGACGGTTTGAAAGAATTGTTTAAAAAGCAAATGCGTGAAGGCTCTTTGTCTGATAAAGGTGGAGCTGGCCTTGGCCTTATCGATATAGCAAGAAAAACAGGAGAAAAGCTGGAATATCATTTTCATGATGTTGATGATAGTAAGTCTTTTTTCCTTCTAAGAACTAAAATTTCCAGAAAAGTAGAATAAATTATTAAAATAAATATATTATGGACGTAATAAAAATTAAAGGCACTGACGATACCCCGAATGTTATACTTGATGCAGAGAACAATATAATTGAGTTTTCAGGAAGATCTTTACCTGAAGATGTTGTTACCTTCTACGCACCTGTAATACAGTGGATTGAGGAATATGCTAAAAATCCTAATGCAAAAACCAATGTTATTTTCAGACTTGAGTATTTTAATACTGCTTCTTCAAAAATTCTTTTGGATATACTTTTAAAGTTTGAAGATATTATGAATGAAGGCCATGAAATTGTTATTCAATGGTACTACCAGGAAGATGATGAGGATATGCAGGAAGCCGGTGAAGAGTATTCTGAAATTGTTGATATCCCATTTGAAATGTTTAGCTATTAAGTAGTTTTAATAGCATTTATCATTGATTAAAAAACCAATAGAACGATTAAATGAGTGAAGAGATATTAAAAGCCTTAATGCAGCTTTTTGCTATTATTGCTAAGCAAGATGTTGGATTGTCAGTTAACGAAAGAGAGTTTGTCCAGGTATTTCTAAAACAACAGCTCAATGAGAGTTCTGTTAAAGAATATCTTACACTCTTTGATAACCATATTGGAATTAACAAAGATGCTGAAAATGCCCAGGATACCAAAGCTAAACCAAAGCTTACTTCTGTTAAAGACTCTGTAAAAACCCTTGGCATTGCAAAAAAGATTAACAAAACTCTTACTCAAAAACAAAAGGTCGTTGTTCTTGTCAGATTATTTGAACTGGTAAATTCTGATAAAAAATTCACACCGCAGCGAATGGCCATTATTGATACCGCTGCTGAAGTATTTAATATTAGCAGAGAAGAATATCAGGCTATTGAATCTTTTGTACTGCACGAACCCGATGGAGATTTTACTCATCAGGATATGCTGGTAATCGGCAATATGAGCAATGATAAGGATAATTATGCCAACTTCATTGACTCACCACAACTTGAAGGAAAAATCATTATTCTTAGAGTTCCATCTGTAGAGTTATACTTTCTAAGATACACAGGATCAAGTGAACTTCTGCTCAACGGACTGCCTATTGTCAACAGCCGGATTTATCTTTTTGCTAATGGTAGTGTTATTAAACAACCTAAAGGTAAACCAATATTTTATACTGATATTGCATCTACTTTTCTGTCAGATTCAAGTGCAATTAATGTTGTTTTAAAAGCAAATAATGTTAGCCTTAAATTTCCAAACGGATATTTGGGGCTCAGAAATATACATTTGCAAGAACAATCAGGTAAAATGATTGCAATTATGGGAAGCAGTGGTGCAGGAAAAACTACTCTTCTTAATGTATTATCAGGTATTAATAAGCCTACCAGTGGCGATGTCTTTATTAACGGCAAAAAAATTCATGATGACATTGATTCTATTAAAGGTATTATTGGATACATACCCCAGGACGACCTGTTGATTGAAGAATTAACTGTTTATCAAAATCTATACTTTAGTACCAAACTTGTATACAGGGACCTTACTGAAAATGAAATTCATGATAAAGTTATTAAGGTCCTAACAAGCCTTGGCCTTTTTCATATCAAAGACCTTAAGGTTGGAAATCCACTAAATAAAAAGATTAGTGGTGGGCAAAGAAAAAGGCTTAACATTGGTCTGGAGCTTATCAGAGAACCCGCAGTCCTGTTTGTTGATGAACCAACTTCAGGATTGTCATCAAGAGACTCCGAAAATGTTATGGAGCTACTTAGAGAGCTGGCTGTTAGAGGTAAGCTTATTTTTGTTGTTATCCATCAACCGTCTTCTGAAATTTATAAAATGTTTGACAATGTTATTATTCTGGATGAAGGTGGATATCAAATATATTACGGTAATCCGGTTGAGGCTGTAATATATTTTAAAACTCTTGACAACCAAATAAACAGCGATATAGGGGAATGCCCGACATGTGGTAATGTTAATCCTGAAACAGTATTCTCTATAATAGAATCCAGGATAGTTGATGAGTATGGACGCCCTACAGCCAACAGAAAGGTAATGCCGCATGAATGGAATGAGCATTTCAGGCAAAATACCAAAAGAGACAAAGCAAGCAGTTCCTTTGACCCCTTACCTGAATCATTTAAAAAACCGAATTGGCTTAACCAATTTAAAATTTTCTTTAAAAGGGATATGTTCTCCAAGCTTTCTAACACACAATACCTCGTGTTAAATTTATTGGAAGCCCCTATACTTGGTTTTTTACTTGCATTTATAATTAAATATATTGATGACCCAACTTCAAATATTTACATTTTCAGAGAAAATGAAAATATTATGCCTTATATATTTATGTGTACTATTGTTGCTCTATTCCTGGGCTTAATCGTTAGTGCAGAAGAAATATATAAAGACAGGAAAATACTTAAACGAGAGACTTTTTTAAATCTGAGTAGAAGCAGCTATTTATTCTCCAAAATCGGAATTCTTTTTATAATCTCTGCAATACAGGCATTCTTGTTTGTTCTGGTTGGTAATTATATCCTTGGTGTGCAGGGAATGTATTTTGAGTATTGGTTGATGTTCTTTACCCTTGCTGCATTCGCAAATGTACTGGGTCTTAATATATCATCGGCTTTTAACTCAGCTGTTACTATTTACATATTAATACCATTTTTAATAATTCCACAAATGGTATTAACCGGTGCAATGTTTAATTTTGATAAGATTAACAGGGTGATTGGTGGTGGACAAGATAAAGTACCCATAATTGCTGAAGCAATGCCTTCAAGATGGGCGTTTGAAGGCCTGATTACTTACCAGTATACAAATAATAAGTATGCTGAAAACTTTTATGAACTTAATAAGCTGGAAAGTATTTTTAACTATAAAAATGTTTTTTACCTGCCTGAATTAAAACGATATGTTGAGAATTATAAGTTTAGAAAAATTGCAGACCAGGAACCGTACATAACAGAAGATAATTTAGAACTATTAAGGAATGAGTTAAATAAGGAAAATAATTCTCCCTTCTTTGAAGCTCATAACCTCAAATTCAATTACGAAGATCAGCTATATAAAGATAAGATTAACATTGCTGTTGCTGACAGCCTGGTTTTACACATTACAAAATTGCAGGAATTTTACCGGGACAATTTCAATCATATAAATGATAAAATTGACAACATTATCCTTCAAATGACTAATACACCGGAGAAACGAGAAACATATCAGCAGTTAAAAGATGATTACTATAATGATTATCTTGCTGATTTTGTAAAAAACCGCTTTGCTCCTCTCCCGGTTGTGAGGCTCGGAAACAGATTAGTGCAAAAAATTGACCCGATTTACCTTGATCCTCAAGATCCAAATAAATTTTCAGTAAGAACCCATTTTTTAGCTCCAAGAAAAAACTTCTTCGGCATTTTTGTCAAGACATTTTATTTTAACGTTGGTGTCATTTGGATATTAACCTTGTTGTTATATATGCTTTTATATTATGAAGGCTTGAAAGGAGTATTGAATTTATTTGGAAATTTTGGCCCTACTATGAATATAAAATTATTACAGTTGAAATCAAGAATTAGCCGATTTTTTATTAAACTAACAGGAATATAAAAAAGGCATAGTTTTTGACATATATTTAAAACAATTATTTAGTAATATTTAATAAAACTCAAAATTATGGCAAAAAAATCACCACTTTTCATCGTACTACTTGCTATTGCCGGCTTATTTATTGCCAGCTGTCAATTTGATGGTAAAGAAGAACCTATTGATCTATTAACTGATACAGATTTGGAAATGGATAAACAACTCACTGATGCTATGATTGGTGAGATGATAACTTCCATCCCAAACCCTGTTGAGATGTCCTCTTTATTGCAAAAATCTGGTGTGGTTTATTCGCACGAATTACTAAACCCCGTTTCCAATATCTCAAGCTATAATACAAATTTTCAAAAGGCTGTGAACCTTGGTATTTATGGTACCGACCTTGTTTATATGAATATTTATGATCGTACCGTAGCAACATTGCAATATCTTAGAAATGTTAAAGACCTGGCTAATGATTTAAGAGTGGGCCAGTTTTTTGACTATGAAACATTAAACAGATTATCTGAGTCAAGCAGAAATATTGACTCTGTACTGTTTATTACAAACAGCGGCTTTGATAGAATGAGCCGCTACCTTATTACCCAGAACAGGAGTAATATTGCTGTATTAATCTCTTATGGAACCTGGATTGAAAGCTTATACATTGCTACTAATGTCCAAACCATACCACCAAATAAAGATATCATTTATCGTAGAATTGGCGAACAAAAGATTGTTTTGGACAATATGATTCTTTTGCTAAATAACTATAGCAAAGACCCAAACTTTGTAGAGCTTTTTGAAGATGCACTGAAATTAAAAATGATTTTTGATAAAGTAACTATTTCATATCATTATTCTGAGCCAACTATTAAGGAAGTTGATGGAGAAGTTGTTATAATGGATAATTCAAGGAGTGAAGTCAACATAAATCAGGAAATTATTGATGATATAAGTGAACAGGTTACACATATCAGAGATAATATGATTAAATGATAATAATGCATATGAATTGTATTAAATCTAATAAATGTTTATTATGAAACAATTTTTTTATATTCTGTCATTTACTTTGATAATGTTTACATCCACCAATTTGTATTCGCAATGCGGGGATGCTTTACTTGATGTATGTCACGAAAAGATAGGAGATACACGTTTTATAAAAAGTTTTCCTGTCCAGCTTGAGGCACAAAAACCCGGCGGGTCTTTACCTGTTGTGAGATATAGCATGGTTTTGAACAGTGGAACCACGTACAGGCTTGTTGCTTGCAATGCAAAAGAGTTTCCGGGAAAGGTAATTTTCAGCCTTAATTTTCAGGATAAATTGATTGTAACTTCTTATTCTCTTGATACTAAAAAGCATTTTCCAAGTGTTGAATTTACTTGTGGAATGAGTGGCTTATATCATATTGACTTTTATTTTGAAGATGGGAAAGAAGGTTGCGCCGTTGGAATTGTTTCAGCGGTTAAATAATGCTATTTTGTTCAAATATTTTAAATAACCTTATATTAAGATGAAAAAAATATTGCTAATCATATTTCTTCTGGGCTTTATGGGCATTTCTGACAATGCATCAGGGCAGTGCGGAGATGCATTGCTTGACATTTGCCATGGTAAATTGGGAGACACACGCTTCCTTAAAAGTTTTCCTATAGAACATGAAGCACAAAAAGCAGGTGAAGCACTCAAAATTACAAGGTATAATATGGTTTTTAATTCCGGTACTACATACAAAATTTTTGCCTGCAACGCCGAGGAGTATCAAGGAAAAGTTATTATTAGCTTATATCATCAAGACAGGCTTATGGGTACTACCTACCTGGTTGATCAAAAAAGACACCTGCCTCATATTCAGTTTAATTGTGGAATGAGTGGTATTTATCATATTGATTTTTACTTTGAAGATGGGAAACAAGGCTGCGCTGTGGGAGTTGTCTCAGCGGTAAAATAGTAATGTTTGTTAATAAATTATTTAATAAAAGTTAATTAGTTTTTTTAAAATTAATTAACTTTTATTGTTTATCCGCAATATTGTAATAATTATCGTTCATTTATTATAGTATATGAGTTATTAATTATACTTACCTGAAATCAATAAATTATCAGGTCTTTTAGCCTAAAAAAAATCAATACATTTTTAATATCTTTACGCAATACGGTTTTGTATATATTCTAATTGATTATAAATGAAAGACCCAAAAAAAAGAAATATTTTTGTTATTGAAGATAATAAAACAGAAGGTATGCTTTTAAAGCTATGCCTAAGCTCAATATCTAACATATCAATCTCAAACTTTGCTACAGGAAGAGAATTGCTTGATAATTTAGACCAAAATCCGGAGATTGTTATTGCAGACTTAATGCTACCTGATATTACGGGAATCGAACTTATAAAAAAAATAAAAGAATATAA
>JAWOBS010000095.1:0-2824 GCA_046484145.1 Bacteroidales bacterium | reverse complement strand
ACAGGATATGGCTCATGCAAATTATCAAACCTGGCATCTATTATGATATGTGACTTTTTTACATCCAGGTTAAAATAATTAGTGCTTGGCATCCATTTAAATTCAAACCACGGTATAACGTCTTTTTTACCTGTAATCGGAGCATCTGTTATAGTGTCATTTAAATCTTGGCCTGCAGTAGTACTATTATAAATAAATATCGCAATTATAAGAGATAAAAATATTTTCATATGATTTTTATTATATTTATTATCAGAGTATTGTAAATTAGTTGATTATGAAAACAAACTTATGAAAATTAGTTTTGCAATATTAACAGTATTAATACTGAAATGAATTATTATTTTATGTTGCATTGCTTATTTTTTCAAAGACTTTTAATTTAACATATTGCATTATTATTTGTTAATTTTGCAAACCTAAAGTTAGTTGTAAACATTTTGAAATAAGCCGGAAGATAAATTTTTTAAAGAAAAATTTTGCCAGTAAGGATTTTCCCGGCTTATTATATTAAATTCTAAAGAGATGAAGCGCATAGTTCACGGTATTCTTAGAAATATTTCATTGATTTATAAGGTTTTTCTTTTTGTGATTAGCGTACTGCTGATAGTTTATTTGTTTCCCCGCCAGGTTAGTTTTAAATATGAGTTTACACAGGGGCGTCCTTGGTTAGATGATGATCTTATTGCACCTTTTGATTTTGCTATTCAAAAATCAGAGGAAGAGTTAAAAAAGGAAAGGAATGAAATATTATCTGATTTCTTGCCATTTTTTTCTTACAACTATTTGATATACAATAATCTTATTAATTCTATAGAGTTGGAATTTGAGAAGAAATGGCAGGAAAAGTATGGTGAGCAGCCTTCTGATTATTCAAAGAAATTGCATAATAAAAATACACTTATCTCATTGTTTGATTCAGTTTATTCCGGGGGCGTTATTTTCGTGGAAGAAGCATTTAAAAGGCATTACAGCGGAGATGATATTCGGTTAATAGACGGGCAGGTTGCAGAGAAGAGGAGCCTCGATGAGTTTTATGATATTAGTGATGCTTATAATTTCATGAGGGATAAACTTGATGATAATAACGGCAGGCTTGATAAGGAATTACTAACCGGTATAATTGAGAATTCCCTTGTATATAATGTTTTTTATAATGAAGAACTGACATTAAAGGCAAGAAATGAAGCAATAGATAATATTTCACCCAACCGGGGCATGGTGCAGCAGGGAGAAAAAATAATCTCAAGGGGAGAGCTTATAACGGAAGAGAAATACCGTATCCTCGACTCATTCAGGGCAGAGTATAATAGGCAGATTGGAGATTCAACAGGTAATGTGCTGCTTTTTTTAGGCCAACTTATCCTGGTAAGTATTCCTATAATAGTTTTAGTCCTGTTTCTGAAGACTTTCAGAAGAGATGTTTTTGCTGATAACCGCAAAATTATCCTGATACTGTTGACAGTTTTTATGATGGTGTTTTTTACCAGCCTGGTTTTAAAATATGATATTAATTTATTGTATATAGTTCCTGTAGCTATAGTGCCTATATTAATGAGGGCGTTTTTTGACAACAGGCTGGCTTTGTATGTACATATCATAGCTATAATACTAATAGGATTTCTTGTACCGCGGAGTTTTGAGTTTGTCTTTATACAATTTATAGCAGGGATTATTGCTATTTTAAGCCTCGTTAGCATGAGAAAACGCTCACAGCTTTTTATTGCCGTAGGCTGGATAATCTTGTCATACTCAGCAGTTTACTTTGGGCTTAATATGGTTCAGGGTGTGAGCCCGGAGGAAATGGATTTTATGGTTTATGCAAGATTTGGAATTAGTGGATTACTTACATTGTTTGCTTACCCCTTAATTTACTTTTTTGAAAGGTTATTTAAACTGCCAACAGATTTTTCCTTATTGGAATTGTCGGATATAAATTCGCCCCTGTTAAGGGAGCTGAGTTTAAAAGCACCGGGCACTTTTCAGCACTCACTCCAGGTTGCTAACCTGGCCGAAGAAGCTATATTTGCAATTGGTGGTAAAAGCTTGCTTATTCGCACCGGGGCATTATATCATGATATTGGTAAAATGGATGCACCATTGTTTTTTACTGAAAATCAACATTCAGAGCATAACCCTCATGATGAGCTTTCAAATGAAGAAAGTGCCGCCATTATCATCGGGCATGTTATGAACGGTGTGGAGAAAGCCCGGAAACATAATATTCCTGAATATATTATTGACTTTATCAGGACACATCATGGAACTATGAAAGTTAAATATTTCTATACTATGGAAGTAAATGAAAATCCCGATAAGGAAATATCTGCTGAAAAATTTTCATATAACGGCACACGGCCTTTTAGCAAAGAAACAGCAGTTATGATGATGGCTGATTCTGTTGAAGCCGCTTCAAGATCTCTGAATAATCCTGATGAAGATGCTATCAACTCTATGGTTGAAAATATTATTGATGCTCAGATGGAGGAAAAGCAATTTGAGCAGGCAAACATTACTTTCAGGGATATCAGCATGATTAAAGAAATCTTTAAAAGAAGGCTGTTGAATATTTTCCACGTAAGGATATCTTATCCAACTATAAATAATTAATCAGAAAAATTCATGAGTTGCTTTTGTTTGGGGGAGGAGGTTAATTAAATTCCAAATGTCTGCAACATAGCTTTTATTCTTGTCATATGGCGTTGTAAGTGATATGCTTTGTCTTGCCATAAGGTTGAGTTTTAAATATGATGTAATATTACACCAAAAATACATCATATACAAATTTCTACTTATACGCCTCATAACAAATAGCATACATGCT
>JAWOBS010000079.1:0-5612 GCA_046484145.1 Bacteroidales bacterium | reverse complement strand
AAGCAACACAATAATAAAACAGTTATTTTGGTTGCAGGCAATCCCAAAACCATAGCCGATAAACTTTCGGAATCAGGAGTTGACAATTTTATTCATGTTCGTACTAATGCTCTTGAAACTCTTACTGTTTTCAATAACAAGTTCGGAATTATTTAATCATTTTAGAAACTACCATATATCACATATATCATGAGACCAGATTTTAAAAATATTTCTTATAAATCATCTGTAAAAACAAAAAAAGACTTTTCAGAATTTGAAAAGACAAATAACATTGAAAAAAACTGGCAAACTGCTGAAAAAATTCCTGTAAAACCCGTGTACGGTCCTGATGACCTTGAAGGGATGGAGCATTTGAATTACGCTGCCGGCCTGCCGCCTTTCTTAAGGGGGCCATACAGCACAATGTACGTAATGCGTCCATGGACAATCCGACAGTACGCAGGATTTTCAACGGCAGAAGAGTCCAATGCTTTTTACAGAAGAAACCTCGCTGCCGGACAAAAAGGCTTATCAGTAGCTTTCGACCTTGCTACACACAGGGGATACGATTCTGATCATGAAAGAGTTGTTGGTGATGTTGGAAAAGCTGGTGTTGCAATTGATTCAATACTTGATATGAAAATCCTGTTTGATCAAATTCCTTTGGATAAGATGTCTGTTTCCATGACTATGAATGGCGCTGTATTGCCAATTATGGCCTTTTATATTGTTACAGCAGAAGAACAGGGTGTGGCAATGGAAAAACTGAGCGGAACTATTCAAAATGACATTCTAAAAGAATTTATGGTCCGCAACACATATATCTACCCTCCCCTGCAATCTATGAAAATAATTGCTGACATTTTTGAATTCACTTCTAAAAATATGCCTAAGTTCAATTCAATATCCATTAGCGGATATCATATGCAGGAAGCCGGGGCTACCTGTGATATTGAACTGGCATATACTTTGGCTGATGGATTAGAATATTTGCGTGCAGGGATAGATGCAGGCATGGATATTGATTCTTTTGCGCCAAGATTATCATTTTTCTGGGCAGTGGGGATGAACCATTTTATGGAAATCGCAAAAATGCGAGCAGCAAGAATGCTATGGGCAAAAATTGTAAAGCAATTTAATCCGAAAAACCCAAAATCCCTTGCATTAAGGACACATTGCCAAACTTCAGGGTGGAGCCTTACAGAGCAAGATCCTTATAACAATGTTGCAAGAACTTGTGTTGAAGCAATGGGAGCTGCACTAGGGCATACACAATCGTTACACACCAACGCCCTGGATGAAGCAATTGCTTTACCAACTGATTTTTCAGCACGAATTGCAAGAAATACACAGCTTTATATTCAGGAAGAAACAAATATATGCAAGGCTATAGACCCATGGGCAGGTTCATATTATGTTGAAAGTCTTACTCATGAAATTGCAGACAGGGCATGGGAGCATATACAGGAAATTGAAAGCCTGGGCGGAATGGCCAAAGCAATAGAAACAGGGCTTCCAAAAATGAGAATAGAAGAAGCTGCAGCGAGAAAACAAGCACGTATTGACGCCGCTAAAGATATTATAGTGGGCATTAATAAATTCCGCCGAGATAAAGAAGATCCCATCGAAATTCTTGATGTCGATAATACTGCAGTTAGGGCATCACAAATAAAAAGGCTGGAAAAACTCAAGGCAGAAAGAAATAATGACGAAGTTCAGGCAGCCCTTGATGCTATTACAAAATCATGTGAAACAGGAGAAGGTAATTTGCTCGAGCTTGCTGTAGATGCCGCCAGAAAGAGAGCTTCTCTCGGAGAAATATCAATGGCATGTGAAAAATCATACGGACGTTATCAAGCCGTTATTCGTTCAATATCAGGTGTTTACTCTATGGAAATAGAAAATAATGAAAGCTTTAAAAAAGCGCGTGAAATGGCAGATGAGTTTGCCGACATTGAAGGCCGCAGGCCTCGAATAATGATAGCTAAAATGGGACAAGACGGACATGACAGAGGAGCTAAGGTTGTAGCAACAGGTTATGCCGATATGGGATTTGATGTTGACATTGGACCTCTTTTCCAAACACCAAAAGAAGCAGCAAAGCAAGCTGTTGAAAATGATGTTCATATTGTTGGAGTTTCAAGCCTCGCTGCCGGACATAAAACATTGGCGCCGCAAATAATTCAGGAGCTTAAAGATTTAGGAAGAGATGATATTATGGTAATCGTAGGTGGAGTTATCCCTTCCCAGGATTACCAATTCCTTTATGATGCAGGCGTAGTTGGCGTTTTTGGACCGGGAACGGTTTTATCCAATGCAGCTATCCAAATGTTGGAAATTCTTATAGAATCAAGAAAATAAGAATTGAAACTTATCTGTTGACTACCAGCTTTCTTGTTGAGATAAGCCGGCCGTCAATATGTAATGATAACATGTAAATACCGCGTGGCACTGAAGATAAATCCATGCGATAACTTGTTGAACCCGGAGATAACATCTCTTCTTTTAACAATGAACCGGTTATCGAATATAATCTTACAAATGCTTCATTTGCACTTGATGATTCAGAATGATGTATGTCAACAAAATCAATTGCAGGGTTTGGATGAACAGAAACTAAGAAATCACTGCTTTCATCATCATTGTAGGAAATATTTGTAGTTGATTCTGTAATGTAATGAACCGTTACATGTGATGTCTCAAAGTCATCCCGGTCAGAAAAAAACTCATAGCGAACAATTGATGTCCCTTCCTGTCCTTCCGGCAAATAGTCGGCATAAAAGTCACTGGCAGTTGAGGTTTCTCCCGGCGTTAGAATAATTGGGTCATCCACTTCAAAAGTTGTTTCATCAAGGCATGCATCTTTCCAACAAAAATAATTAATGGTACCCGGCAAAACATCAACCTCCACCCTTCTTACTAATACGTGAGCATCTTCTTCCATATTATTGGTAAAAAATATCTTCGCTTTCATTATGTCATACGAAGCAGGACCCTCAAGGTACATCTCTCCATTTGTAACATTATTTTCAGACTCATCAGTCAGAATTATATCCTGCGCATTAACATAAATATTTGTAGAAAAGAATAACGCTAATGCAAAAATTAAGTTTATTTTATTTTTCATTTGCTTGTTTTTTTGTAATGAGTAATAAGTAATCAGTAATGAAATAAATTTTGTCTTTAGCTGATTTCAAACATTTTTTCAATATATCAACCAAATACTAATTACAATTCACATCGCTAAGTGTTAATTTTAAAAACTGAAATTCAATTTATAAAAATAAAACCAGTTGTTTTAATTCATAAATATTTGCAAAAATAGATAAAAACAAAAAGCAAATTCAAATATATATATCAACATATATCGATACGTATTAGTGTCGCCCTTTGTTTATAATATTTATGCAACATATATATATGTGTATTATATTTTTGGATTAATTATCAAATGGTTATACTTTTACAGTTCAAAAATAATACCAACTATTTCAATTTGAAATATTTATTTCTATAATTTATCAAAACCGATCACAACAAATTAAAACCCAAAAAAAATGAAAAAAGTATTATTATCATCACTAATGGTTCTGGCATTTTTGATAACAAATGGCCAGGTATTAATTAACGAAACATTTTCTTCAGGTACATTTCCTCCTGAAGGCTGGAGTATTTCTGCACAGGAAGGTAACTGGTCTGCAGTAAACTCATCATACGCCGGTGGCGAAGCCCCGGAGGCACGTTTAAACTGGGACCCTGCATTTACCGCAACATCTCAACTGATTTTTCCTGCAATAAATATGGCAGAAATAGAAACTTCAGCCATAGTTGTTTCATTTAAACATATGATAGATCATTACTCGGGGACATATGATATTGGACTGGCAGCTCGCATAGATGGCGGCGACTGGCAAAATGTATGGACTCAAAGTGTTAATCAGAGCATTGCAGCAGAAAACAAGCAATTAATTATTGAAGATGTAGATATTATTAACAGCACTGAATTGGAATTTGCTATTTTCTTCTCAGGAAACAGTTATAATATCAACTATTGGTATATAGATGACATTAGAGTTATAGTGCCTGAAGGATTTGACCTGGCATTATCAAATGTTGAAATACCAACAGTTTTTAATGAAATATTGCCACTGGGGGGCACTGTACAAAACATCGGTTCTGAAAGCATCACTTCCTTTGATCTCAACTGGAGAATTAATTATGGCAGTGTGCAAACACATTCTTATACAGACCTGGATATTCCGTCCTTTAATAATTTTGATTTTAGCCTTGCCGGAATTTTAGACCTTGATCCGGGCAGTCATAATATCAAAGTTTATATAGACAATATAAATGGGCAGAACACTGATGATAACACCGAAAATAACAGCACTGTTGTTGAATTTGATGTTGCAAGCAATTCAGTAAGCCGAAAGCCTTTATTTGAGTCATTCACAAGCTCAACCTGTCCACCATGTTATTCTTTTAATACCGGATACTTTAATGAATTTACTGAAACGAATGCCGATGATATTACATTGATAAAGTACCAGATGAACTGGCCGGGAAGTGGTGACCCTTATTATAATGATGATGGTGGTATTCGCAGGAATTACTATGGCATTTCTGCTGTACCGTCGCTTATAATTGAAGGCGATGGTGTTTCATTAAGTGAAGAGGCAATAAATGAGGCTCTTGAGGCAGGCAAACAAAAACCTTCATTTGCAATGATTGAAAGCTCATATACAATAGATGGCGATGGGGTGTTTGTTTTTGGTAATATTCTGCCTTTTGCTAACATTGAGTCTGCACAATTACATGTTGCAGTTGTTGAAAAAACCACATATGACAATGCAACCTCAAATGGAGAAACCTTTTTTAAACATGTAATGCATAAAATGCTGCCTGATGGAAATGGCACAAGCATCGAGCTTAACAATTTGGAAACATTCCAGTTTAACCATCAATTTGATATGTCTACAACTCATGTTGAAGAAATGGAAGATTTGATAGTTGTTGTATTCATGCAAGATCAAAGCACAAGAGAAATATATCAAAGCCAATATGCGCATGTTGCTGATGCACCTGTTGCAACTTTCAATGTAGTTAACGACGCTGACAAAGTGGATATAAATAAAACATTCACAGTTTCTTTTGACCAACCGGTAAAAGATGAAGACGGATCAACACTTACACCTGAAACTGCTGCAAACAGAATTAACTTTAATGACGTTATAAGAAAAGCTGCAGTTGATTTTACAGTTGAGATAAATGACAATAAAACGCAATTTATAATTACACCAAATGCAAGTCTTGATTTTAGCACAAACTACGAGATTGAAGTATTGCCACTTATGGGTATAACAGGTGCAGTAAGCACGGCTCAATCCGTTATCTTCCAGACCCGCGATATTATGGCCGCGCCCGTTGCGAATTTTGAAATACTCAACGGAGAAGAAAATGTTGATGTGGACATCCCAATTAACATACATTTTAACCAAGCGGTAAGAGACCTTAATGGTGATGAGTTTACAACTGAAACTGCAGCAGAAAGATTAATACTCAAAGTTTCAGATGAGTTAGGTGAAGATGTGCCTTTCACTGTTGAGTTAAATGGAGATCATACCTCCTTC
>JAWOBS010000166.1:0-4956 GCA_046484145.1 Bacteroidales bacterium | reverse complement strand
GTATTCCAATATGATTGAAATCACCTCCAATGTAAACCATATTGTTAGGTTCATCATTTAAAATAGAATAAACCTTGCCATTAGGTTGTAACCATTGTTTTTCTATCATTAAACTTTGAGAAAAGCCGGAAGTAAGTTTTAACAATAAAAAACAAATAAAAATAAATAAAGCAATAATTTGAGGCTGTTGTGGATTTTTCATAATTGTTTGTTTTATTATTCTTTTGGATTTAAATATTATTTCTCTTTCAAAGAACTTTTTCTTCTAAATATCAGCAAAACAGTCAACATCACATCAAGCTGAACAACAAGGCTTTCTCATAGCAAAAAACAGTATGGCTTTTGAAAACAAATTTTGCTTTCTGATGCAGGCTTACTAATTAATAAAGTCAAGGAAATTATTATCATATAAAAATATGCACATATTTAAATTCAAAACTCAGTAATTTTACCGAAATGTTCAGTCTGTCAGGCGATTATAGAATCTATTCTCTCTACTAAAAAAAACCTTATTTAGTCATAATATTTGCCTATTTATTATAATTATTTGCAAATACCATTTCGGATTTTAACTAATCACTCACTAATTATTTATAATCAAGTGTTTAATAGATTTTAAATAATAACAAATTTTAAACATTGCGCTGTTTTAATTAGATATAAAAAAGTATATCTTTGCGCAAAATTTCACTTATCAAAAACTCTTATCATTATGAATCTCACACATATAGAACACATAGGAATCGCAGTAAAGGATATAAATGAGTCGATTCGCTATTATGAAGATATTTTAGGTTTAAAATGTTATGCCATAGAAGAAGTGGCAGATCAAAAAGTAAAAACTGCTTTTTTTCAGCTTGGTGAGACAAAAATAGAACTTTTGGAATCCACAGATCCGGAAGGGCCTATCGGAAAATTCATTGAGAAGAAAGGAGAAGGCGTGCATCACATTGCTTTTGCGGTGAAAGGGCTGGAGAATTCTTTGCCGGAGCTTGAAGAAAAAGGCATCAGGCTGATCGACAAGCAAGCAAGAAAAGGAGCAGAAGGCTTAGACATTGCCTTTTTACATCCAAAGTCCACACAAGGAGTATTAACAGAACTCTGTGAAAATAAAAATAAGTAAGTTTTTACCAGGTTGGGAGCTGTATTAAAGCACACTTTAACAAAGAAGCTAATCACTCCGAGCTAAAAATATAAAGATCCATGGCCTTCGAAAATAAAATAAAGGAACTTCTTGAAAAAAGGGAGCTTGCTATGCTATGTGGCGGACAAAAACGTATCGACTCTCAGCATAAAAGAGGCAAGCTTACGGCGCGCGAACGTATCGAGCTACTACTTGACGATGGCAGCTTTGAAGAGTTTGACATGTTTGTTACCCATCGTTGCACAGACTTTGGTTTGGATGAGAAAATGTATTACTCTGACGGGGTAGTTACCGGATATGGCACTATCGACGGCAGGCTGGTATATATATATGCCCAGGATTTCACAGTATTTGGAGGCTCATTATCATTAGCTTATGCAGAAAAGATATGCAAAGTGATGGATAAAGCGATGAAGATGGGAGCTCCAATTATAGGCCTTAATGATAGTGGCGGGGCTCGCATCCAGGAAGGTGTAAACAGTCTTGCAGGATATGCAGAGATCTTCCAGCGCAATATTATGGCATCGGGCCTTGTGCCCCAGATTAGTGCAATTTTCGGCCCTTGCGCCGGAGGAGCAGTTTATTCGCCTGCACTAACCGACTTTACTATCATGACAAAAGAGAACAGCTATATGTTCGTAACCGGGCCAAAAGTTGTTAAAACTGTAACCGGAGAAGATGTAACTGACCAGGAACTTGGTGGTGCAATGGTGCATGGTTCAAAATCAGGCGTTGCTCATTTTGTTGCTGATGATGAGAATGAGGGAATCTTACTGATAAGAAAATTATTAAGCTTTTTGCCTCAAAACAATCTTGAAGAAGCTCCCCTGTCAGAATGTAATGACCCTATCGACAGGCTTGATGATGCATTAAACGAAATTATCCCGGAAAACCCAAACAAACCATATAATGTAAAAGATGTAATTGAAGCCATTGTTGATGAAGGTGAATTTCTGGAGGTACACAGAACTTATGCACCCAATATTGTTACCGGATACGCTAGATTTAACGGCAATCCTGTTGGTATAATAGCAAACCAACCAAATTATCTTGCAGGAGTGCTTGATATTGCAGCATCAAGGAAAGCATCAAGGTTTGTCCGTTTTTGTGATGCATTTAACATTCCGCTGGTTACCCTGGTTGATGTTCCCGGATTTCTGCCGGGAACTACGCAAGAGTATGGAGGAATTATTTCCCACGGTGCAAAATTACTCTTTGCTTATGGCGAAGCAACAGTGCCAAAAATTACAATTATTCTTAGAAAAGCTTATGGTGGTGCATATTGCGTAATGAGCTCAAAACATTTAAGAGGAGACATTAATTATGCCTGGCCAATGGCTGAAATAGCTGTTATGGGGCCAAAAGGAGCTATAGAAGTACTACATAACAAAGAGCTTAAAGAGCTTGATGGTGAAAAAAGAGAAGAATTAGTAAGCAAAAAGGAAAAAGAATATGTTGAAAAGTTTGTAACTCCTTATGTTGCAGCAAAATATGGCTACATAGACGATGTAATTGAACCACGGAACACAAGGTTTAGGATTATTAGGGCTTTGCAATCTTTAGCTACAAAAAAGGATATAAATCCGGCAAAAAAACACTCTAATATACCTTTATAAAATTATTGGCAATGACAGATACAATAAATAAAAACTTAACGGATACATTGCTGGTTCAGGCAAACAATAATGATGTTTGCGTTTTTGCTGAAAACGACCCTCACGGGCTTTTAATGGCAGTACTTGGTATGAGCATTGTGTTTTTTGCTCTTATAATGCTTTTTGTAATATTCAACAATACTCCTGCTCTTTTTAGGCAAACTTTCAGGCAAAAGCTGAAGGATTTCTTTATGTTAAAATGGCTTAAAAAAGAAAAACCGCTGCCGGAAGGCACCTTAGCTCCTGAAGTCGTTAAAGAAGAGGAGATTTCAGGCGAAATTAATGCAGCAATTGCAGCAGCAATATTTTTATATAAATCGGAGCTACATGATTACGAAAACACAATTTTAACTATAAAAAAAGTTTCCCGTACATATTCTCCGTGGAGTTCAAAAATATATGGATTGAGAAATAATCCCAAACGACAAAAAATATGAAGAATTACAAATTCACAATACATGGTAATACATATGATGTTACTATAAAAGCTGTTGAAGAGAACCTGATTGACCTCGAAATAAACGGATCTGACTATAAAGTCGAGGTTGACAAAATAATTCAGCCGGTTAAAACACCAAAGCTGACAAGATCTCAAGCAGTGCCGGCAACTGACTCAACACCATCTGAGGGCACAGGTACCAAGCCAAGCGTTAAGAGTAGCGCAGGATCGGTTAAATCACCTCTTCCGGCTACAATACTTGAAATATTGGTAAAGGTTGGAGATACTGTTAAGATAGGACAAAAGCTTATGGTTTTAGAAGCAATGAAAATGGAAAATTCACTGGAGTCTGACAAAGAAGGCAAGGTGGTTTCAATTCCGGTAAGGCCGGGACAGAATGTAATGGAAGGAGATGTTTTGGTAGAAATAGAAAATTAAAATGGAAGATTTAAGTTTATTTCAGTTTGTCGCTAGCCAATTACGCGAATTTATCGGTTACACTGCTTTTGCAAATGTAACCTGGGGTCATATTGTTATGATTTGTGTAGGCCTGTTCTTTATTACACTTGCCATAACAAAACATTACGAACCACTCTTACTCATACCTATTGGTTTTGGGATTATAATGGGCAATATTCCTTTTGCTGAAAACGCAGGATTGCAGATAGGTATTTATGAAGAGGGCAGCGTTCTGAATCAACTTTACTTTGGAGTACAAAAAGGCCTGTACCCTCCTATTATTTTTCTGGGCATTGGTGCAATGACAGACTTTTCTTCTCTATTATCAAAGCCAAAACTTGTATTTTTGGGTGCTGCTGCGCAATTTGGCATTTTTGCAGCTTATGCTTTTTCCCTGATACTGGGTTTTGAGCCGGCGCAGGCAGGAGCAATTGCAATAATCGGAGGTGCTGACGGCCCTACAGCAATATTCCTTTCTTCTAAATTAGCACCGGAGTTTATTGGTCCTATTGCCATTGCAGCATATTCCTATATGGCACTGGTGCCGGTAATTCAACCTCCCATCATGCGCTTACTCACAACTAAAAAAGAACGCTTGATAAGGATGAAGCCGGCCCGGGCTGTTCCAAAACAGGAAAAAATAATTTTCCCTATCGTTGGAATTCTCCTGACAACATTTATCATGCCCACATCACTGCCGCTTCTTGGTATGTTGTTTTTCGGCAACCTGCTAAAAGAAAGCGGAGTTACAAACAGATTGGCAGAAACAGCAAGAACATCGCTAATTGATATTATTACAATATTCCTCGGTTTAACAGTTGGTGCCTCAACTCAGGCAACAGTATTCCTAACTAAAGAATCTATGCTGATATTTGCTCTTGGAGCCGGAGCATTTATTATAGCAACTTTTAGCGGGGTATTATTTGCAAAACTGATGAATGTTTTCAGCTCATCGGATAACAAAGTAAATCCTTTGATAGGTAATGCCGGTGTATCGGCTGTTCCGGACAGCGCACGGGTATCGCAGCATGTAGGCCTGGAATACGACAAAACAAACCACCTGCTAATGCACGCCATGGCAGCTAATGTTTCCGGCGTAATAGGAAGTGCTATTGCCGCAGGTATCTTGTTGAGCTTTTTGTCTTAGATCTTCTTGTTTAGAAAGAAGGACGCTAAAATTTGTTGAAAGAATTATCACTACAATGACAATAAAAGAATTACGACGCAAACTAATGCTGTTATGGACAATCTTTCTAATT
>JAWOBS010000140.1:0-6143 GCA_046484145.1 Bacteroidales bacterium | reverse complement strand
AGGTTGGCCGGATTTCTTCATTTACAAACCGATAATATTTACTGTTGAATGTAAAACAGGAAGTGGAAGGCTGAGCAAGGAACAAAAGAGGGTGAAGAAATGGCTTGAAAAAGGCGGTATTGATTATTTAGTTATTAGGGATAACGTTGATGAATTAATAGAATATTTGGAGGAAAAGTTATGAAAGAAATAACAAAAATAACAATATTGATAATAGCAGTTAGTTCGGTAATGATAACTGCCTATTCATTTTGGGTAATGGGTGGATTATTAGTCAAGCCGGTCTTGTTATTCGTTTGTATAGCAATGATATTTGTTTTATTATTTAAATAAGGAGGTAACCATGAAACAATTATATAATCCACAATCTGAAAAAGGAGTGAAGGGCTAATATGCAAAAACAAGGCCGGAAATATATCCGCTCCCGTTCCCGCTCCTGGTTTTATAGACAATTTAACGATAATAAAATGACTATCTCTGATATTGCGGAAAAATATAAGGTTCACTGTGATTGGTTGCAAACTGTTATGACAGAGAAAAGAATTAGAGTTGATTATGATTTTGGGTATCAGGAGACCTGTCTCGTAAAGAATGGGAAGGAATACCGGATAGTTTATAATCTTACAATGGGAATTGGGGCGGTATTTCAGGGAGATTGGTATAAGGGAATGATAGAAGTTGGGAGCGAAAGTAAACAGGCTTTGAGGGGGAAGATAAATTAAACTTGCGAATATAATCTAAATATATTAAACTTTGTAATAAACGGAGATGTGATGGGAAAGATTGAAGTTCATATGAATATATTTTAAAATGTGCATATAAGGATCAATTTAATGACTAAAACCTGTGGAGATTATGGTGGTAAAAATGGAACTTGTGGGCGCCCTGCTGGTTGGGGTGTTGAAGGTAAAAAAACAGGTAAATGTAAAGACCATATAAATCAAAAGCCAATTGATTGGGGAAGGGTAAAGAATATGTCACTATGGCTCTGTTCTCTACGAGAGATTGCAGGGGAACTTGAGATACCTAAATCAACACTTCATGAAAATGAGAAATTTAAGCGGATACATAAAAAGGCTAGAATGTCCGGAAAGAGAATATTAAGACAAATGTTATATAAGAAGGCTCAGAAGTCTAGTTCTGTATTAATATTTATGGCTAAAAATCACCTTGGTATGAGTGATAATCCTGAGCATGAAAAGGAAGAAGTTGATACTCTTGAGAAGTTTGCAGCGGCGTTAAAAAATAATGGGGTGAAAGCCCGAAATGGCTAAACGCAAAACCCCACAAATATTATACGACCTCACTCCAATCCAGATGCAATATTATCAGGATTGGGGGCACCGTTTCCAAGTAGTCACTGCTGGGCGTAGGTCTAGGAAATCTCTTATAGGTATGAGAAAAGTACTAGAAGCCGCAATGGAGAATCCTGGTAATAGATATTTTCTTGGAGCACCTACCAGGAGACAGGCAAAATCAATATTTTGGGAGGCTTTGAAGAAGGACACGGCTCTAATTAGAAAGGGTAAATCTGAGACCGAACTTAAAATAACACTTCAAAATAATTCAGTTACTCAGGTCGTAGGACTACATAAGACAGATCGAATAGAAGGAACTCCCTGGGATGGTGCTCATATTACCGAGGCCGGCCAATTGGATAAAATCAAATGGCAGGAAAATATAAGACCGCTTTTCTCTGATACCAATGGCTTTTGTATATTAGATGGAGTTCCCGAAGGTAGAAATTATTATTATGACCTTGCTCTTAAATGCTGGGAAGGGCAGATACAGAGACCAGAACCAGAGGTTGGAGCAATAGGGACAAATCCCGAAAGACCGGAATGGATACACTATAACTGGCTTGGTTCTGATGTATTACCAGACGAAGAAATTGAGCGGCTTAAAGATGATTTGTCATCTAGGATGTTTAAGCAGGAATATGAAGGTGCTTTCGTTGATTATGCCGGACTTGCTTATTGGAACTTCGGAGACTATAATATTGATTCTACCGTTGAATACAATCCAGATTATCCAGTTTATATTGGTATGGATTTCAATGTTAATCCGATGACGGCAACATTTAATCATATCAGAGAAAACAAAGGGATTGAAACTATCTATCAATTTTGCGAGGCGTATTTGCCTAATTCTAATACCTGGCAAATGGTAGAACATATAGAAGATGAGTTTGAACTTGATAAACATAGTAGCAAAAAGCGGAGATTTGAAGTTAATCCCGATTCTACCGGAGCGAGTGAACAATCAAACGCAACCAAGACTGATATTGCAATATTAAGACAGGCTGGATTTAAAGTTAATGCAAGGTCTAAGAATCCAAGGCAGAAGGATCGTATTAATGCGGTTAATAATATGTTTAAAACCGCAAGCGGGAAAGTGAGATATAAGGTTAATCCAAAATGCAAGCACACAATAGAGGATTATCATAAAGTTGAGACTGAGGACGATGGTTCGCTGCTAAAGAAAAGCGAGAAGGATGGATTAGTACATATTTCAGATGCACAAGGATATTTAACTTATAATAAATTTCCATTAATGGGTAAAGACAGGAAGGTAAAACGATGAGTTACACAAAGGATATTTACGATAAATTAAAAGCATTAATCAAGAGTGAGTTCCCTAGATTCAAAGATGCGGATCGGATTAGAGTAACAGATCAAAATATGGGATTAAAGGAATCTGATCTTGGGTATGAAGATTTTATATTAATCCGTTTTAATGGTGTGATTGATGAACAGCAGATGACAAATGAGGGTAAACTTGAGACCCAAGAATACCAACTAATTTATGTTAAGCGCATCATTAGAAGCGAACAGATAGATGAAATAGCAAACTTTTATGATTCATTGGATTCTCTACTTACTTCAAATAATAGTTGCGAATATTGGTATAATCTATTAACATTAATAGATACTGAAATGGATATTGAAACTCCAGAAGACTATCAAGGTGAATTATCAGGATTTGTTATGACACTTGAAATATCAGTAGGAAAATTTTAAGGAGTTTAATATGACTAAGTATAAGCCAACCAAAAAATTCAAAGAACTTGGGATACAGAGAGATTATCAAGGATTAACTGTTAATCAATTCAATAGATTAAAGGAAGGAAAGCAGGTTAAACTTAACAGCCCTCCAGAACATTTAATTGATGGTGATTATATTAAGAAAGTCAAGACCAAGAAAAAATCTAAGAATAAGAAATCTAAGAATAAAAAGGAGTAAGATATGGCCATATCTGCTAATACATATTCACAGACCCAATGGAAATTCGCCCTTATTGCTGAAACCGACCCTGGAACTGCTAATACAACCGACATGCAATTAATTAACATTAAAGAACGACCAGCGATTGCAAGAGGTGCTTACAGAGACCAATCAGTAAAATCAAGTGATGGGCGGACTGCCAAGAAAGGTGATGCTATTACCCAAGAAGAAGCGCAGGAAAAGACCATCCCATTTACCGCTTTAGTTGGGAAATCTGAACTTGATATATTGCTTGAAAATGTAACGGGTAATACCATTAGTGACGGAGCGAGTGGAGACGGTGCTTTTGAAATTGCATCTAATTACACTGGTGGTGAGAACGGAGAAATTGCTATAGGAACTGATACATTTTCCGATAAGACTGGAACATTGACAGCTGCTCTTATTAGTCCTGAAACTGATGCATCTGAAATATTACCAGGTTGCGTTATTAGAGAATTAACAATATCAGGGGACACAGGCACAGATGGCGGATTAATTGAAGTTTCCGGAACTCTGGTAAGTTGGCATAAGATAAGCGATGGGCAAAGCGCACCTACTGGGCTAGTTGATTATACATCTGGTGCCAGTGTTTATGATATGTATGATCTTAAGAGCGCAAGTTCTGTAACTCAAATTGGTGGGAGCGATGTTGTTCTTGCTGGATTTGAAATCACAATTAATAATAATGTTCAGGCTTATGGATTTGATACAGACGGGAATCCCGAAGTTATCGTCCGAGCCGTTCCAGAAATAATTACAACCGGAAGTTTTAATATTAAATATGATGCTAATACCAAGAGTTTGATTGAAAAGGTGAATGAACAAACTTCAGATATTGCAGTTAGTATCTATAACGGGACTGATTTACAGACTGCTGATTTTGGATTTTCCGCAGATTACGGATGGTTTTCAGATGATTTTGATATTGGAGCAGTCAAAGATGGTGATTATATAGATGTTCCGTTTAAGTTTTTAGGCAATGATTCTGATACAATGTTTGCTTTTACAACTCTTGACAATTCAGCATAAAGGTAATATATGAAATTTACAACTGGCCAAGGACATGATATTGAGTATCGGACATTAACCTGGCAGGAACGCAAAGAAGTTTCAAAGTTAACAGCCAAAGCAGTATCAGATGTTGGCTCTTATGTTGAGGCGGTTCATCTTTGTTGTGAATACGGTATTGAAACAGTTGACGGAAAGCCTATAAGCCAAGAGATATTTGATAATGAGTTGAATAATATTGATGAAATCAATGAAATTGGCAAAAAGATAAGAGAAGCCAGTTTTGCTGATAAAAAAAAATAGTATTAATTAAACTCAATATTTGGGCGCAACTTAAGAATGGATGGAATAGTGAATCTTATAAATTTCCGTTTACAAACCATAGGGGAGTTACTTATAAGAATAGGGATGCTCTCCTGGATTATATTGTTACTAATTATGGTAATGATAGTTCTCAAGGATTATATAAGTCAACATTAGTTGAAGTTGCCCCGATTAACCTGCTATACGATGAGGAAATTCAAGAATGGATAATGAAATACCTGTATTGCCAGCGACACAATATAAAACCTTTCAAAGCAGATATGGGTTTCGAAGAGTTGCCTGCAATATGGGTTCAATTTTCAAATATTATGTTAAATGAAATTGCTAAGATAAGAAAGTCTGATAATGGCAATAAATAAAGACTATAATATACGGCTAAGAACTAAAGGAGATAAGAAAGCCAAGCGGGCTCTTGGTGGCGTTACCAGCTCTATCAAGTCTATGGTTGGAACGGTTGCATCTATATACACTCTAAAAAAAGGATTTGATGCTACAATTAAGGCATCGGTCAAGCAGGAAAAGATATTTAAACGGTTACAGACTTCAGTAGAAAATACAGGTAAATCCTGGGATTCAGCCAAAGGTGAACTTGATTCCATGTTTGCAAGTTTACAGGCTACTACTGAATTTGGCGACACTGATTCGGCTGAAATGCTACAGAAATTAATTGAATATACTGGTGATTATGAAATGGCAACGGAAAATATGGGTTTATTGCTTGATATGGCCTCAACTCAAATGTTCAACGAAGAATCCGCAGCCCGATATTTAGGACAGGCTTTAGCCGGAAATGTAAGCACATTAGGGCGTTATATTCCCGAACTCCGGACAGCAAATAATGAGCAATTGGCAAATATGGATACTGCCGAAAAGGCTGAATATGCACAGAAATTATTGAATGAAAAGTTTGGGGGAACAGCGCAGGAAAATCTAAAGACTGTTACAGGCCAATATGAGCAGATGAAAAATTATCTCGGTGATATAGGGGAGGCTATAGGAGATAAGGCCTTACCAGGAATTAATGGTTTGCTTTCTTCCTGGGTTCAACTTGTTCAAACCGATCCTGCCTCTGAACTTGAACAGCAGAATCAAAAAGCAAATGAGTTAACAAGTGAATTTGAAAATTTAGCGCATCAAGTTTTATATCTTACTAAAAAAGAGAAATTATCTAAGGAAGAAACTAAATTAAAAAATGAGGCGATCAAAGAACTCCAATCTACTTTCCCTAAATATTTTAATGATCTAGAAGGTGCTGCTGATAATTATGATGATTTAAAATCTGCAATTTCAGGAGCACGAGAGCAATTAAGCGATTATACAAATCAGATAATTCAGCAGGCAATAGTTCAGCAATATGCAGATAGGATAGCAAAGTTAACAACCAAGATTGCAAATCATAATACAGCTATTGCAAAAGCAAAAATGGATAATGATAAACTTGCTAGTTCTTTTACTACTACAAAAAGAGAGGCTGATACTAATAGTATGGCAATGGAACAGAATAATCAGATTATTGGAATGTCTAAAACAATGAATAAGGGATT
>JAWOBS010000132.1:0-3004 GCA_046484145.1 Bacteroidales bacterium | reverse complement strand
TGAGTAGGCACCTTTATCTTTTTCGGTACGATTCAAAACAGGTCTTTTATATTTATTAGCAATTTGCATATTAGCTTTTTCAGCTATAGTTGGATACATGTTATACTTGTCGTTAGCAACTAGAAAAACATCATAATCTTCAACTAAGAATTGCTTACAATTATTCAAAACAGACACAATTCCCTCTATGTATGATTCTCGCGCTTCTTTTCCACGACCCTTGAAGAGTGGACCGATTTCTAGTTCGTCCTGTCTATCAAATCCAAAAAGATCATAAGCATAAGCATGTTGTTCATGATAATCAATCAATCCAACATATGGAGGACTGGAAAATATCCCTTTTATTTTTTGCTTTTTAACCAATTCTGCCAATTCTGGCTTTTTATCCGCCAAAGCTTCAAATATGTTTATTTGACGAGAATCGCCGGTGAGACAGAATTGATAAGTATTAGTTCTTAGTTTATCGAATGTTGCAAAACGTTTTATTGTATCTTGACAATATCTTTCCCACCAGCTTAGTATAGAGAAAAGTGGTTTGCATATTTTGCCATGTTTTTTGCAGTAGTATGTTGAAGTTACAGGTTCTTTCAGGGTTGCCAAATCAGCATGGGTTGTTGATCTGCAGGAGCGAATGGTGCGGCTCAAAATAATGCTGATAATCTTCTTGATTCGTATATCTTCTATTTGCCGTACCTGATCAAACATAAAATCAATTTCTTGTCTAACAGGGTGCAAATACCATTTATCCAGAAAATTATCTGTGTTTTTCTCTTGTTTGATTTTAATTTGATATTGATTAACCAGCTTATTGAAAATTTGGTTGAACTCTTTTTCTTTTTCCTGGCTATATTCTTTTTCGTTAATTTGCCCATCCCTTATTTTGTACTTAAACTCAGGAGATGGGAAATACTTGGTGTTGAATTTGTTTAGCTCATGTAACAAATGATTTTCGAAGGCTAAATGTTTTTCATTAGCTATGAAATTTTTAATACGTTCGGTAATAATTTTGATAGTTTGACGAAGACCAGAATAATCAACTTTTTGGACTTTTGTATTGCTTATAAGGGAATTAAATGCTGAAACATCAATCCCTACAGCATGAAAATTCATTTCATTTGCTTGTACTAAAGTTGTACCACTTCCACAAAAAGGGTCTAGTATAATATCGCCTTTTTTGAAATATACTTCTTTCTTGAATTCGTCTGTTTTTTCATTAAGAAAGTATTCAACTAACTGCGGAATAAACTTGCCTTTATAAGGATGCAGGCGGTGTACGTGTTTTGTTGTGTCTGCCTCTCTAAGATAGTCAAAGGATAGGTGCCAATTTAAATCATCACCTAGTATTTTCTTCCAATCAACCTCACGTTTACCTGTAAATGACTCTTTATAATACTCTTTTAACTCATCTTTATCAACAAGCGCTGTCCCGTTTTTTGAATGTTTCTTAATTCGCCCATATTGAATGAGATATGATATATTTGAGGGCTTGATGTTTCTTTTGAGATATTCTGAAGCCCATTGGCTTGCTTGAGCTATGGTAAGTAAATTTGTCATTTAAGGATTCAGATATGTGTTTTTAATAATTATTATTACAAAGTTATGAATTCATACGGGTAAAGTAAATGTTTTTTGGTAGTGCTACAAAGAGTTTAAGAGTTAGAAATATTTATATAATGTACCCCAGATTGCAAAACGTTTTAACTGTGTGCATTGACTTAAACGGTAAGCGATGGGTGTAATATGCGGTAAACAGTGACCCGTTCTCATTTCTCGTCACAATAGAATACTTTACTCTATAAAACCGACCAAAAAACAACGTAATTCAGCCTGAATGGCGTATTACAGTAAAACATGCTGACCTTAATGCTACCTCGCTTTCGCGGGACAGAATCTTGGCTTTTTGCCAACTTTTTTGTAATGGTGTTTACCCATATACTTAATCATTAATAATATGAAAACACAACCAAAACTACGAAAAAAACCTTTAAATAAGATAGAACTCTCAGCCGATTGAGTATTTTTAAACGGCAATGGGTCAGCGACAGCCCTGAGCGGTTACGATATACAGTGGACAAAAAGCTTACTACTGAATATGTTTTGCAAAAAGCCCCATACCCTCATGCCTATGGACTGCATCACCAGCATTTTTTGGGTTGATTCATTGGCGGGCAGAAGCTTATGATTTTATCTCTGTTGGAATCGTTTTCAGCTGTTAAAACAGTACGAACGAATGGTTCCTGTTCACTAAAAATCCATAATATGATACCATGCCCGCTGCGGGTTCCTGGTACCAGCGCTTGCTTCTCCCTTATCAATATGCATTTAAAGAAGTTGTTGCCTGTAATGGTCTTTGGCCTGCTGAACTTTAATCCAGTCAGGTAGTTTCTCTCCGTACTCTAATAAAACATCCTGGGTTATTGTAACTGTTTTGTACAGGTGGCGCAATAAATCAAGTTCACCGATATTGGTGAGGATTATTAAACAGCTTGTATCTGAGATGATTACTTTAGGCATTTTTCACGTCTCTTGTCAGGTCAGATGGTGGGTAGTTAAAGATAGAGAAGTCAAACCTTCCAAGGAGTTCAGCAAATGATCGCTTGGTAAGTCCTGCTAATTCAACGGCTTGTCCCAAGGAAAGTTTACCTTTTTCATGAAGCATTGAAGTAACTATCATTGCTATATCTTTATCGTCAAGGTCAACGTTGTCTGGTATTTTAAAATTTACTGTTCTCATCATACAAACAAAGATAGTCAATATCTGAAAAATTTGTCTTCAATGGCAGGATTTTTTCCTGCACTTGCAGACAACATTTCTTACCTACAACCCCACCCCCATTTATCCACCTCACAGGTAAAGGGATAGTCGCTATCATGTCGTGCAATCTACCTATAAGAACAAACCTAAACAATATTTCTACAGAATCAAAGTGTCTAACGAACTTTCTCTTTTTCTGATTGGAAAAAATGGTAATATTTAGCAAACCCTGGAACAAAATACCTCACC
>JAWOBS010000249.1:0-22119 GCA_046484145.1 Bacteroidales bacterium | reverse complement strand
TCTGATTGAAATGTCTGAATATGCTGAACAAATTGTTAAGCAAACGTCACAGTTGGAACTTTTAGCCCCCAGGCAATCAGTATCAATTTGTTTTAGGTATGTTCCGGAAAAAGAAGTTGATTTAAACAAATTCAATCTAATGGTTCGCGAGGCATTACGAAAAAGCGGGAAAAGCCTTGTAAACTTTGGATACATTGATGACATATTAACTATTCGCTTAATTATTTCAAATGGAGAGATGGAGAGAGAAGATGTAGAGCAGTTTTTTCAGAATTTTTTGGATGTAGCAAAATCTTTGGAGGAAGAATTGAATGGATAGCAGTAAACAAAAATATAATGGAATAGCAGTTGCTTTGGCCTGGCCACAGACTTATTGTAAACAAGCCAATGCCTGGTATGATAAACTAATGCGCTTGCTTGGGTTTAATAATGATTTTTTCTATCAGGCAGGCCATGCCGCCGTTCTTATTGTTAAAAAAGACGGTGAGAAATGTCATTACTTCGACTTTGGAAGGTATCACTCTCCTTTTGGTACCGGTAGGGCTCGTAGCGATCAAACAGATCCTGAACTGGAGGTTAAAACAAAACCACAATTCAGCAGTAATGGCAAAGAGATAATAAATATTCGTGAAATTCTTTACGAATTGCAATCAAAGGATTCCTATCACGGTGATGGTAGAATATACTCTTCTCAGTATGAGATTAATTTTGATAGCTCATACAAAAAAGCTATGGATTTACAGTCCAGGGAGTTTATGCCATACGGCCCGTTTGTAATGAATGGCACAAATTGTTCGAGGTTTGTTAGCACCGTTATCGCTGCCGGGTCACCACCATTAATCAATCTTTTGATGCTCAAATTGCTTGTTCCCACAACTCCAACTACTTTAACAAATGTCAGAGGCGGAAAAAATGCCCTAAGTATTCCTAAACTATGCGATAAAGGCAACGAGATTGAAGTTGTTCGGCCAAATTACAGAAATTGGGCGAAAGACATTAGCTGGCTATCTAAAACCTTTCCTCAACCCGAAAGGCATAGTAATATTCCTAATAATGCTCAATGGATTAGTGGTGAAGGTTATGGCTCCTGGTATCATTTGAAGAATATAGATGAAGGCTTATTGCTAACCAAATATTCTCCAAAGGGAGAGGTTGAGCACAAAACCATTTTCAATTTGGATGGTAATCATTTTGATTTGGAAAAGCCTTATTCAATTACTTATCCCTGTAATAATCAGAAACTTACGCTTGTACAGGGGAATGAGAAATTTCAATTAAAAAGACTTTAGCTATAGGCTGCCTTATTAAAAATAGTGTTTTTTAAGGGTTTTTCAACAAACAGTTATAACAGCTTTGCACTCTAGGTCTAGCTTAGTTCGTTTGTTCTGTGAAAGAGAAAATTCGAGAACAGCTTTTCATTTCAATGCAGTTTTTCAGTATTCATACATCACTCAAATGCCGTACTTTTGTTATAAACTGTATAAGCAAAACATTTTGTTTTGGCCTTGTGATTGAATAAACAAGTGGGTTAACTTTGTGAAAAGTGATAAAGATTCTTTAAGTAAAAATGACGGTTTCCTTTATCAATTTCTAATAATAATGATTTTCAGAGTTTTAAAATAATTTAATCAGTCAGTAGTAATGCGGGCTGTTTATTATTATTAATTAATTAAATTTGTTATGTCATAAAAATCTAAAGATATCTATATAATTAAATAACTAAAATTTAAATTTTATGAGAAAAAAAATCATTTTATTACTTATGTTGCTTGTTTTTATAGCTACAAGTAGTGTCTATGCTCAGGAAATGACGGTAACCGGTGTTGTTACGTCATATATGGAAGATGATATGACTCTTCCCGGGGTTTCTGTAATAGTCAAAAATACTACTACCGGTACTATTACTGATATTAATGGGCGTTATAGCATTGATGTTAATGCAAATGATACTTTGGTTTATTCTTATGTTGGGATGACAACTCAAGAAATACCTGTTGATGGCAGAAATGTTATAGATGTTTCTATGATTATGGATGTCGAAAGCCTGGGAGAAGTGGTTGTTGTTGGTTACGGTACTGAGTCCAGCAAATTAATATCCGGTTCCCTTGGCGTTGTGAGTGAGAATGAGATGCGTGATATTCCAATACGTACCTTGGATGGTGTTTTGCAAGGCCGTTCGGCAGGTTTGCAGATAACACAAAGTTCCGGTACTCCCGGAGCAGCAAACTCTGTTAGAATCAGGGGTAATAGCTCTTTATCTGCCGGGAATGAACCTTTATATGTTGTTGATGGAATTCCAATAACAACAGGAAGTATTGGCCAGGTTGGTTTCTCAGGCCAGCAGATAGATGCACTATCTGATATAAATCCTAATGATATTGAGTCTGTTACTGTGTTAAAGGATGCCTCTGCTGCTGCCATTTATGGAGCCAGGGCAACAAATGGTGTAATTCTTATTACAACAAAAAGAGGTTCTGTGCAGAAAACAAATATCAATTTTAATGCAAATTTTGGAATGCAGGATGTTGAAAATAAGTTGGAAATGCTAAATGCAGAACAGTGGCATGAGCTAAAAGGAACTACTCCTGATAATCCTGATGATATGGTTGATACAGATTGGCTTGATGAGGTGTTGAATCCGGCACCAATGTCGAATTATGAATTGTCATTTAATGGCGGTGATAAATCAACCCAGTTCTTTATTTCAGGAAACTATTTTTTACAAGAAGGTGTTCTTATAGGTACTTCCTTTGAGAGGCTTAATGGTAGAGTTAATGTTGACCATAAAGTAAATGAAAACCTTAACATGGGTGCTAGCGTTGGCGTGAGTTATTCTCTTAACAACAGGGTAGAGGGCGACCAATCTCTTAATGCACCCCTGGCAAATGCAATTGCAAATCCGGCAATTTATCCTGTTTATAATGAAGATGGTACTTATAATGAAGAGGCACCATTTGCAAATCCTGTTGCAATTGGCAAAGAAGCAATTAATGAAGCTCATTCTTATCGGACTATTGGTAATATATATGGTGATTATAAGTTTTTTGAAAAATTTTCTTTTAATACAAAATGGGGGTTCGATTACCTTAGCCTAAGGGAACATAGCTACGACCCCACCACAACAAGGCAGGGAGCACGCTCAAACGGTATTGGCATATCTGCACAGAGTAATGTGCTGAATATAGTTTCTAATAATACATTAAAATATGTTGATGATTTTCTTGATAATCACAATGTTGAAGCACTCGTTGGTTATACATTTGAGCAATACCAAAGAAGAAATCAATATATCAGGGGTGTTGATTTTCCTAATGAGTATTTTGAATATTTAAATGAAGCCGGAACTATCACTGACGCTGATGCAAGAGCATTAAACAGAGGCCTGAATTCTTATTTTGGCCAGCTTAAATATAATTATGATTTTAAATATATTTTGTCAGCTTCTGCGAGGTATGATGGTTCTTCACGTTTTGGCGATAATTATAAGTATGGTTTTTTTCCAGCTGCATCCCTGGCATGGAGAATCAGCGAAGAAGATTTCTTTAAAAATCTAAATACTCCCATCAATGAAGCAAAACTTAGAGGTGGTTACGGTGTTACCGGGAATGATGGAATACCTGATTTTGCTTATTTAGCACTTTATGGCGGTGGCGCCAATTACCGGGGAATGTCCGGAATATATCCCATAGCATTGTCAAATCCTGATTTAAAGTGGGAAACAACATATCAATATAATATCGGACTTGATTTAGGTTTATATGATGACCGTATAGAATTCATATTTGATTATTATAATAACTACACTAAAGATCTGCTCTTTAGCAGGCCGATTTCAATGACTTCAGGCTATTATAGCATAACATCAAATATTGGAGAACTTGAAAATAAAGGGATAGAGTTTAGCCTTAATACTGTTAATATTACTAATGAAAATTTCGAATGGACTTCTTCATTTAATATTAGCAGAAACAGGAATAAAGTATTGTCATTGTATAATGACCAGCCATTGGATAACCTTGGAAGAGGAAGTAATAGCGTGAGAATAGGGGAGCCTATAGGCGTGTTTTATGGTTACCGAAGCCTTGGAGTAGACCCATCTACAGGTGATATTGTTTTTGATGATATTAACGATGATGGTGTGATTAATGCTGAAGACAGAACCATTATCGGTGATCCTAACCCTGATTTCTTTGGTGGTTTTACAAATGCTTTTTCATATAAAAATATTTCGCTGAATATTTTTCTGCAGTATTCATATGGAAATGATATTTTTAATGGAACAAGAATATATGTCGAATCTATGAAAGGTTCAGATAATCAAACTACTGCAGTGCTTGATCGTTGGACTGAACCCGGTGATGAAACTTCAATTCCCAGGGCTACCGAAAATGACCCAAATAACAATAATAGAATATCTTCCAGGTTTATTGAAGATGGTTCATATTTGAGAATTAAAAATGTGACTTTATCATATAACATTGATAAAAAATATCTTGACAGAGTTGGTGTGAGAAACGCCAGGATTTACTTTACAGGCCAGAATTTATGGACTTTTACAAACTATAGCGGCATGGATCCTGAAGTGAATTATGCAGGCCCTGCCGATGTGGTGATGGGCACAGACTTTTTTACTCATCCGCAGGTAAGGACTTTTTCTGTGGGAATTAATCTTGGACTTTAAAAAACATAAAAAAATTAGTATATGAAAAACTTAGTGTATTTTACAGTAATCAGCTTGTTTGTTTTGACATCATGCGATGTGCTTGATGTTGATCCAATGCATAGCATTCCCGAAGATCAGGCTATTACAAACAGAAATGATGTAATACGTGCCGTTAATGGTTGCTATGACGCTTTTCAATCTGCCGGATATTATGGCAGAAACTTCATTGCAGTTGGCGATTTAAGTGCTGATCCTCTTGTTTGGTCAGGAACAACTGCAGGATATAACCAAATTGATAATAATTCGATATTGGCAGATAATGTTATAGTGGAAGGAATTTGGAGTAGCATTTACAATGCTTTGAATAGGGTAAATAATGTAATTGCCAAAGTGCCTTTTGTTGAAGAACTTACAGTTGATGAAGTAGATGAGGTTCTTGCTGAAATGTATTTCTTAAGAGCACTTTGTCATTATGACCTTGTGAGGCTCTTTGGGCCGGTGCCAATCAGGATAGAACCGGTTACTGCCGATGAAGAGGACTTGAATGTGCCCAGAAGATCTGTTGAAGCAGTCTATGAGCAAGTATTTTCTGACCTTGAGCTTGCTGAAGCTAATTTGACAAATGATATTGTCAGAGGTAAAGCATCTAAAGCCGCTGCAGTGGCACTTAAAGCAAGGGCAAGCCTTAATTACTATTATATCACAAATCTGAACTCTTATCTTGTTGATGCCGTAGATGCAGCAACTTCCGTAATTGATGATTTTAACCTTGAAACAGAACCTGATTTTGCAAATTTATTTAATGGAAGTGAGAACAGTGAGTCTATTTTCGAAATTGAATTTAATGAACAAGATAGAAACAGAATGGCAGAGTATTTCTTCCCAACAGCTTTGAGCGGAAGACATGAGTTTGCTCCCGGCGAGGTTTTTTACGAGTCTTTTGAGGATGATGATGTTAGAAAAGATATTTCCATTGGCATTGAAGGAAGTGATTTGTATGCAAAAAAATATAATGATATAGAACAGGGAACCGACAATGTATATGTATTTCGTTTAGCCGAAATGTATCTTATAAGAGCCGAGGCTAACGCAATTATGGAAGTGGAAGTGGATTTGGTTCAAAGCGATATTAATGAAATTAGAGAAAGAGCAGGCTTGATTCCTGAAACCAGTATTAATTTTATTACATTATTGTCAGAAGTTGAAACACAGCGACTTAAAGAATTTGCCTTTGAAGGCCACAGGTGGTTTGACCTTGTGAGAACAGAAAGAGCAATTGATGTCCTGGATAATGTTGATAATGTTAATCAAACATTATTCCCAATTCCTTTAAATGAATTGCTGACAAACGACCATGAAGATATGTACCAAAATGATGGCTATTAATTTTTATAATAAAAAACATAGAGTGATGAAAAACATATTATTAAATATTAAACGTCTTGTTATTTTTAGCGGAGTATTAATAATCTTATTCTCTTGTGAAGAAGAGGCTAATATTCCTGATGCAAGCACACAGGCTGATTTTACATATTCATTTGAATCTATAACCAATGATGATACCGGCTTGATTAACTATGAAGTTACTTTTATAAATACTTCAATAAATGCTGCCGGCTATCTGTGGGATTTTGGTGATGGAGAAACATCAACAGAAGAAAATCCTGTTCACGTTTATGATGAAGATGGAGTGTTTGAAGTAACTTTAACTGTTACACCTGAAAAAGAACTTCATTATAATCAACTTGAAAAAACAGAGAGGTTAACATTAGTTTCTACACTACTGTTTGAAGGATTTGATAATCCCGACCTGGAAAATGATTTTCCACCTGAAGACTGGACTTTGATTGATCTTGATGGTGATGGGCATAATTGGTATTGGGATACAACAGAAGGAGAATATTACATACTTTCAGATTCATGGTATGAGTCGGAAGGCACAGCCCTAACTCCTGATAATTGGATAATTACACCTCAGATTGACATGTCGGATGTTGCAGGAGCAAATATTGAATTTGAAGTAACTCCAAGAGCCAATGGCCCAGAGTTTCGTACTGAGAAATATGCAATATTAGTTTCTACAACCGGTACTGCAGTAGAAGATTTTGAAGTAATCTACGAAGAAAGATTAACTGAGGAAATGGAAAACTGGGTGTGGATGCTCAGAACAGTTGACCTTAATGATTATGCCGGCGAAAAGATATATATTGCTTTCAGGCATTTTGATTCTACTGACCTTTGGTCAATTGTATTAACTAATATTCATGTTTTTGAAACTGCCGGAAATTAATTTATCGTAACAAAAGAGCCATTATAGCTAATGCCTTAATGGCTCTTTTATATTATACAAAAAAGATGAAGAAACATATTTTTATTAAAGTATATCTGATAACAATGGCATTTTCAATAATGTCATGTGCTAATGTTGAGAATAATAAGGATTACATAAATGAAAAAGGGAAGTTGTTTATCATTGGCGGAGGACACCGGCCGGATAGTTTAATGATTAGGATGTTTGAAGAAGCAGCTTTTAAAAATGATGATTATGCAATAGTGCTTCCAATGTCCAGCTCTGTACCTGATTCTGCTATTATTTGGGCAAAGGAACAATTCCACAGAATAGGAATAGAGAATGTTTCCGGTTTTAATTTTTTACACGGACTTGAAAACTATGACGCTGCACAAATAGATTCTTTAAAAAATGCTTCATTGATATATATAAGTGGAGGTGACCAGAACAGGTTTATGTCAATAGTTAAAGATACTGAAATTGAAACGGCAATTCATCACGCATGGAATGATGGCGCAATGATTGCCGGAACAAGCGCGGGAGCAGCCGTAATGAGCGAGAAAATGATAACAGGTGATGAGAAAAAGCATGCTGAATACAGATCTACACCCCGAATTGTGGAAGTTGACAATATAGAATTGGCCGGAGGTCTGGGGTTTTTAAAGTCATCAATTGTTGATCAGCATTTTGTTTGGAGAAGCAGATATAATCGTTTACTAAGCCTTGTGATAGAATATCCAGATATTATAGGCATAGGCATTGATGAATCAACAGCTATAATTGTTGAAGGTGACAGTGCCGAAGTCGTTGGCAGGTCACAGGTTGTAGTTTTTAGAAATCCTGATAACTCAAAAATTATAAAAGAAGGGAAACTGGGTGCTAAAAATTTAATAATTGACTTATATTTGCCCGGAGAAAAATTTTCCATTAATTAATCCAAAATCAAAAATAATACTGTAGATTTTATTTTCAGTCTTATTTATTTTTAAAGTAAAAGTTAATTCTATGTTAAAGAAGGTTCCTCACACTTATGTAATTGTCTTTGGAATAATTGTTTTTGCAGCTATTCTAACCTGGATTATACCACCGGGTAAATATGTAAAAGAGACAAGAGAGATAAACGGGAAAGAAACCGAATTAATGGTTTTTTATTATGAAGATGATTTGCCTGAGGAGCATGCTCCCGAACAAGAGTCAACCTACCAAACCTGGCACGTTTTTTCAGCCCTTTTCAATGGATTTGTAAAACAAAGCAATATCATTATTTTTATTTTAATGATTGGCGGGGCTTTCTGGATAATGAATTACAGCAAAGCCATTGATGTTGCTATAATTGCCTTCCTGAAATTCACACGCAAGCTGGAAAAGAATTTTTTAATGAAAAAAATAGGCGTGAACAATGTTGTTATCGTATTAATTATGATAATGTTTGGCTTGTTTGGGGCGATATTTGGCATGAGTGAGGAAACTATTGCCTTTGTGATAATTCTGGTTCCGCTGGCTATTTCTATGGGGTATGACAGCATTGTCGGGGTCTGCCTGGTATATGTCGCCGCCCATCTTGGATTTGCCGGCGCCATTCTTAATCCATTTACTATTGGTATAGCGCAGGGACTTGCAGATATTCCTCTTTTTTCAGGTATTGAATACAGGCTTTTTACTTTTGTTGTAATAATGCTTGTGGGAATTGTTTTTGTTTTGAGATATGCAAATAAAGTAAAGAAAAACCCAAAGTCATCTATTGTCTACGAAGAAGATGAGTATTGGAGGAATAAGGAAGCTAATGAAACTGAAAAAATTGAATATTATACACCTACAATAGCCTGGTTTGTTTATGCTTTTACATTAGCTGCATTAGCTATATTTTCATGGATATATCCATATACAACCTTAACAATTGGTAACTCCCAGACTACTGCAATGCTAATTCCTGTTTTTACCGGATTGTTTGCCTTATTTGGATTTTTATCATTAAGAAAATCGGTACACTACTTTATTCTATTATTACTTGCATACACTATTATCTTTCTAATTGTTGGTGTAATGGGATACGGTTGGTATGTGATGGAGATTGCAACACTATTTATGGCTATGGGAATATTGTCAGGAATAGCAATTAATAAATCTGCTGATGAGATAGCAAAATTGTTTTTAGCAGGTGTTAAGGATATTATGTCTGCCGCAATAATTGTTGGCTTGGCCGGTGGAATCATTGTTGTTCTGACTGATGGTGGAATAATAGATTCAATCTTATATGGACTTTCTAAAGCCATGGGTAATTTTGGTGAGGTTGCATCAATAGGAGTGATGTACCTTATTCAGACTATTGTCAATGTTGTTATTCCTTCAGGATCAGCCAAGGCTGCTATAACAATGCCGATTATGGCTCCCTTTAGTGATTTAATTGGGATATCCAGGCAGGCAACAGTGGTCGCATTTCAATTTGGTGATGGTTTTACAAATATGATTACCCCAACTTCAGGCGTACTTATTGCTGCTCTTGGCGTTGCAAGGGTTCCTTATCATAAATGGGTAAAATGGGTTTGGCCATTTATATTAACAATGATTATTCTTGGGTTCTTACTCTTAATACCAACTGTTACTATGCAACTTAGCGGGTTTTAAATAAAATATCATCATCTTTAGCTCCGCCAAAAATAAGATCAATAAGAGCAACAAGGTCAGCGGTGGTTATAGTACCACCGGTTTGAGTAACATCACCGGCAGCTTCATTGAAACCAACAGGAGTATCTCCATTAATATGGCGTACCATCCACACAACATCAAGTACATTGATAAAGGTGTCGTCATTAACATCGCCAAGCAGAACACCTGATGTTTCTGTTCCGCTTATTGTTACATCATCAATACTCCAGTTTTTTTGCCTGTTTGCTCCTGTATGATCAGGATAATTAACTCTCCACCTTAGCTTTACATTGTTTTGGCCGGCCAATTCATTTATTATGCCGGATGTCCATGTTTCACCCGCAGCCATTGATGCCGTCCAGTTACTTAATTCTATCCAAGCACCATCGTTAATATTGTACTCTATAAAAGCGGCATTAGCGCCACCTCCGGCAAAATAAAACCTGTGCAACATGCTAATTTCTATATCAGTATAGTTCGAAAAATCAAAGCATCCTGATATCATTTCTGCAGTGATATTAACTTTTCCTGTATAATTTGCATATGCATATGGTTCTTGAGAAACATCAAGAGCATTTGTTGAGGAACCGGCTTCCCAGCTTATATCTCCGCTTTGTGTCCACCTGTCTGGCAATTGTGCTAAACCATCAAAGTTCTCAATATATGTTGGAGTATAGCACGACTCAATGAAGTTTGCAACAAGAGTAATATCTTCTGCAGGCATAGTATATGTAAATGATGAGTTCGTACTTTGCTCAATTCCGTCAATTGTCCAGTTGACAAATGTGTATCCGGAATTTGCTGCTGCTGTCAGGCTTATTACATCATTTTCTTCATAATAAGACCCCCCGCCGGTATTATTAGTAATAGAACCACCGTCAGCCGGATTAGAAGTAAGTGTTAATTTATATCCGGATGGTACTGTGCCAAGCTGGATGGATGGAGTAATAATCCAGTTGTCTGGTGTTAGGGCGACACTTTCCCAGGATGCGCTTAATAAATAACCATCGCCTTCAAAAGAGTCCCAATACCAGTTTTGGCCATCACCATCAGCATCTATAAGTGACCAACCTGAAGGTATTCCATTTGATGTGTCAAAGTCTTCAAAGAAAATTTCTACTTCTGCTTTTGTCCCGTCTTCCCAATAAAGCTTTACATCATTAATTGAAATACGGTCATTATCAGTTGAATTCCAGTGCCTGAAAGCAATATATACAGCATCCCCGGTGTATTCTGTGATTTCAACGCTTCGTGGCTGATAATCCCAATTTGTGTGTGTTTCAAGCAAAGTCTCATCATGAATTTGTACAAAGTCGTTTATGTTGGTTCCGGTGTTTGAGATATATACGCTATAATGTTCTGTTCTGTATTGCGCTGTGCCTGCTGAAGGACAGACTGTCCAGTAAACATATACAGGCCCATCAATAACATCAGGTTCAGTTGCTTCAAAATTAGCTGTTAATGTTACGTTATTTTCAGGTATTGTATAAGTAAAATCAGGCAGTGTACTTACCACTGTTGCTCCCTCAGTCCAGTTAATGAACTCATATCCAAATACAGGATTTGCACTTACCTGTACGTTAATACCGGCAATGTATTCACCTCCACCTGTTGGGTTTCCGCCTTCAGCCGGGTTGGACTGGAGTGTAAGGGTATAATATGTGTGGTCAAAATCCGGCGGATCACAATTAGTTGCTTCTGTAAGAACACCATTAACAGCAGACCAGCATTCCCATGTACCTCCTGTACCATTTTGCCATGTGTTCAGGTCAAATGTGTTTGCCCCATCAGTAGTACCGGGCACTTTGTAAACCTTTACAGCTTCTCCGGTATAATCCCATGTGAGGGGAGTCCCACTTTGGCAAACTTCAGGTCCTCCTGCCCAGGATGTTAAAAAGTATGCATAGTCATCATAAGCCGGATAGTCACCAAATATTTTTGCAATGCCATTGCTTTGTATAGCGACGGCCGTAACTTCATTAACACCTATTCCCCGTGCAGGGTTTCTTGCCCAATCCTGAGCCATTCTTGCCACAAAAGCAAAATGACGGCCATGCCTGTCATTTCCATCTGTTTCAATTCTATTATAATGACTGTCGGTAATAACACTTCCAAGAATTGGAATGTCGAGAAAATCATCGGCAATTGTCATCATATTATCGTAAGGGTTTGCTAATGCCTCGGACGAGAAGATGGTGTTGTTTTCTGCTGTGAATAGTAATTCCCCCATTACTGCAAGTCCTGCACTCGTTCCACCTATAGCACCGCCTTTTGTATGAATTAAATACAATAGTGCATCGTGCAGTTTTGTTCCTTTCCAGATATTATAATAATTCCATTGGTTGCCACCGGGAATGAAAACCGCCTCTGCATTCATAATGGCAGTTTCAACATCCACGCTATTAGCCTTTGTTTGCGTATCAATGCTTTCTATTGTTGTCATTGAATTCATTACCGAAGAATTATAATCATCATTATAAGCGGTTCCTGTATCATACCTTATAACCACTACATCACCAACATTTGTCAGGTTGTAAAACCAGTTCAAAGCATCCATGTTATCAGTAGCTCCCCCCATAAGAAGAAAGCCTTGCTCATGATTAGTGCTAACATCATTTACGTTGCCAACGCGAGTGAATGTTTGAGAAAATAATGAAGGAATGAAAAACAAGCTGAATAATAAAAGGAAGATGTGTTGTTTCATAATTGAGATTTTACGGGACATTAACAAAAACAACTATTACGTTGGGATAAACTTGAAAAAAACTCAAACATATAAATAAATCACATATAATCACTAAGTAAAACTACTTAAAAATCATTTAGTTTTAAACAGTAATTTAAAATTTCAAGCTTGATAAACTTATATCTTTTTAGGAAGAGAAAAAGTGTTTTAGATTTTGATAATCAAGGTAGTACAGCAATTTAATTGAGAATGAATTGATTTGTGGTTCATTAAGCAACATATCCAAGTTGTTTATATATGAAAGCGGTAGGTTGTCTTTATTGGAATAGATTGCATTTTTCCACATTAAGCTTAACTGGCTTCCTGGTGCAAACTCCCAAATAAGCATCATGTCAATTGTAAAGGCATTATAATTGATATTATTGATCTCAAGTTCATCGTCAATTCTATCCAGCAAACCATCATTACCCAGAAAATAATAATCTCCGGTATATTCAACAACAGACCAGTAGTGACGAAGATTAAAGCTTAGTGATAATTTGTTTGAAAAGATATATTTAGTAATCAAACCATTTGTTATTGTTGGAGAGTGGCGTTTGCCAAAATATATTGTATCTTCATTAATATGTTGAACATATCCAATGTCATTAATTTTTTGATTATAGTTAATTCTGTATGACAAATTTAATCTATCATTGACTCTGAAAGATGGTCTGAAATATATAGAGTAGCGTTTTTGTTCATAGTCTGAAAAGATGCTATAATAATGAACGCTTCCATCAGCATATAACCTCTTTCTGTAGTCAGAAGAATAATACAAGTAAAGGCTCATTGCTTCTCCTCGATTATAGAATCTTCCGGGAACCCGGGGCTCAAAGAAATCTTTTTGGGAGAATGGAGCATAACTGGCTGAAAAATTAATAAAAAATCTTGTATCAAAAAGCATTCTCATTTGGTAGCCGATATTCATGCCGGCATATGTGTATGGTTCATACAGATAAGAAGTATTTGCATAAATAATATTTGATAATGTCCAGAACCTCCAAAATGGGTCAAAAATATTATGGCTAAAGGAAAAATGGTTGTTGATGGAATTATTATGTCTTAAAAAGCCCAGATCATTTTGGTCATATTCATCACTTAACACAGACCTTTCATATTCGTACTGCCAAGTGCCACCAACTTTCCCGGCTTCAATATTATATTTATAACCATAAATATTGTCATTATTGTCAAAGATTTGCTGGCTTATAGCTGCATTGCCATTTACTCTGTATTCATTACTCTCATCCAGGAAGCGGAAATCAGTGCCTGTTACATTTGCCATATATCCTTTTGCAGAGCCTGTTACATTAGAATTAATAAGGCTTAGATAAGAATTGTTTTTAAGGCTTTGGTCAATAACAAAAATATTATAATTGGTAAGTGGCTGGGTTTCATATTCCCTGGTTTCATCGGATATACTATCTTTAATAATTGCATGAGAGGGAGCGCTTATAGCATTAAAAAGGCCTAATCCAAGTCCTTTATTTGTCCTGCCGGATATTTTTGTTGCATTTATTAAACGGGTTTCTAATGGATTTGATAGTATATATTCATTTGTGTCGAGTTGTTCATAAGCTTCTGCATATCCGGTAGGATAGGAGCCTATTCTTCTTGAATAAAACAAGTCAGCTTTACCGAAAAGTTCGGTTCCCTCGGTAAAAAACTGCCTTTTTTCATCATATTTTACTTCGTATGGACTAAGGTTTAATATTTCTTCATCGGATTGCACCTGTCCAAAATCAGGGATTAAGGTCATATCCATTGTAAAACTTTCATTAAGCCCCAGTTTTAAATCCATTCCACCATTGAAAGTATTTGCCCATCCTTTTTGTGCCGGACTGTTTTCAATATAATTTGAGATATATGGATATAAGGCAAGCCTTAGCGGCGGTTTTACACAATCAATTCCATTAAGAATACCATTTGAAGAAATAGGGTTACCTATTCTTCTGTCAACAAAGTTCCAGCTTGAAACTTCTCTTGCCCTTCGTACTTCTCTCCAAAAATTTACTCCCCATGTTTGAGTATTTGATTTTGGAAATCGAAGCGCAGAGTAAGGTATTTCCATCTCAACTATCCACCCCACATCAGTGATGCTTACATCGCTTTTCCAGACAGCATCCCAATCTGAATCACCGTGATTCCCGGTTCTTCCTGACATGTTCATATCAGTTTGTACTCCTGATGCAGAAACCTGGAACCTGAAGCCATTAACTCCATCATTAAATGGGTTTATATCTATCCAGAAACGATCAGCATTTAAACCATTGCCTGAATCTCTTAAACCCATTTCCGTTAAAATTGAGTCAGGACTGGAATCATACATAATTGCTCCAATATATATCGCATCATCATCATATAAAACTTTTACTTCAGTTTCTAATGAAGCTTTGCGATCATTATGAGGCTCATATTGATAAAAGTCTGTGGCAATTTGTGCATTTTCCCAAACAGCATCATCTAAAGAACCATTGATTTCAGGAGGTGTTGATATCCTGGTGGCTTTAAGCTCTCTTCTGCCATTTTGAGCGTTAACAGATTGAAAAATGCTTAAGAAAATAAATAAAAATATAGGAACCTTTAGATATGTAGATGTCATAGATATTTGCAAAACATGTATTTTATTAATGTTTTGCAAAGATAATTAACAGAATAGCTGTTATTACTTAATTATGATAATTTAATAATTCCAGCCTAAAAGGTTCCAGAAATGAAGTTGCCAGATTGCAGCGATAAAAACTAAAATTGAAAAATAATAAAACAACCTGCTTCTCCATTTTACATCTTTCATTTTCCATAAAATGACTGCTTGCAAAATCATTAGCAATATAAAAGGCATTGATAAGAATGGCAAAAACAAGGCTATTTTGATTGATGTTGGTATTCCCATTATTAACTCAACACCGCTATTTGATGAAGCAGTAAAAACAATTAAATAAAAAATAAAAAAGCATGCTGCAGCTATCCATGCAACAAATTTTGCAGGGAATGGAATTAATTGCGGAGCAGGCAGTATTCTTTGATGTTTCCTGCGTATTAAAGCAATCAATGGCCAGAAAAACAGTATAAAAACAATTGTAAATAAAATAATAAGAAGAAGGATTAGATGCAAATCCGGATTGAATAATCCTTCTACACGTTCAAATGAAAATATGGGTAGTTTCCCTAAAAACATTCTGTCTGCTTGTCCGCCATTGTTTATCTCAAAAGCGATTAGCTCATTGTTGTCTTTGTTTATGAATGTCAAACTATCTATTGGAGTCCAGAATGTAGCTTCTTTTTCCATTCCGGTAATTTTTAGCTTATCTTCCACTAAACTAACCTCAGCTATGTTTGTTATTGCTAATAATTTAAACAGATCTGTATGAGAATGTCTGTTGATTTTATAAGTGCCCGTAAATTTTTCCAGGTACTCGGAATCTAAATTCACATCCCCGGGAAACTCTCTATTATCAGGGAAATATCTGTTTATGAATTTGTTAAAAACTTTCTCATACAATCCTCCTGCGCTAAAGCTGTTAAAAGTTACAAATAAACCAATGTTATAATCCGGAATTACAGCCAGTAAGGAATGAAACCAGAAAGTATCACCACCATGTCCAAATATTCTGACTCCATTTTTGCTTAAATCCATAAATCCTAACAAAGAAGAATTCAAACCTTCTGCAGGTGTGATTACCGGCTTTTGCATTAAATTATATAACGAATCACTTAGTAAACATAAAGTATCATCAAAACATGTTTTGTTAAGAAGTGCCTCCATGAATATAGACATATCTGCTGCAGTTGTGGTGGCAGCACCTGCACCTGACAGTGGAATAAATTCAAAATATTTCTCTCTTAAAACACCGTTTTCAAGTCTATATCCTTTAGACATATTATCCATCATGTCAGTCGGTATGGGTTGCCGAAAGGTAGTGTTATTAAGGCCAAGGGGAGTAAGAATATTTTTTTCGGCATATTCTTCCAGACTTAAATTACTGACTTTCTCAATTATATGTTGTGCTAAACCTGTACCATGATTTGAATATGAAGCGTATTTAAGTGGTGGCCATAGCCTTTTTGGCATTTGATCTTTAAAAATTTCTTCCGGGGATTGCATTTCTTCTTCTGATTTCACGAACAAATTCATTATGATGTCTTCAAAACCGGGTGTATGTGACATAATACTTCTTAATGTAATTGGCTGCTCAAAAGTATCCGGCACTTTAAAATCTTCTAAGTATTCATTTATATCGGTATCTAAATCTAATTTCCCTTGCTCAACAAGCTGCATTACTGATATCCAGGTGAAAAGTTTGGATATAGAACCAATGCGAAATAAGGTACTATCTGCGTCAACTTTGATGTTATTATTTATATCTGCATATCCATAGCCCTTTTTTACCAAAATTTTATTGTCCTTTGATATTAAAAGGCTTGCCCCGGCAATGCTTTTCTCTTCCAGTAGGGTTTTCATTACTCCATCCATGAATGAAGCTAATTCAAGGCTGTCAATTTGAATTTCTCTTGTAATCTCATGATTTTCTGCAGTAGTCTGAGCGATAGAGGAAAATGCCATTAAATAGCAAATAATCGCAATGGAAAATTTTTTCATAATTAATGATTTAGAGATGCTTAGTTTTAAAAGAATATAAATGTATGAAAAAAATTGTAAAATATTATTTTTGAGAATTTTTTATCCTTTTGTAATGTAATTATTTCGACTTTTTATTTACTTGATAATCAAGAACATATCCAATATTGATTAAAATATTTTAAAATAATGCCTATTATTTATAATTAGTCTAAATAAAAATTGTATATTTGCATTCAATATTTAATTATTGTGCAACTTATATTAATGAATCAAATAAATGAAATCATATCTATGAAAAAAATAATTTTTACTCTTTTGTTAATATTTCCTGCTCTTATATATGCAAATGAAAGTCAGCAAAGTGGTGACTGGGAAGATAATAATACCTGGGTTGACGATGCTCCTGCTTATACTTTTGGAAACAATGTGAATTTTATTATTAATGAAAATCATCTAATAGAAACAAATGAAGATATTGAAATAAGGTTTCAAAATAATGCAACTATAGATGTTTATGGTACCTTAATTATTAATGGTAACATAATAATAGACAATAATTTAGAATTAAACATTTTTGAAAATGGTAATTTGGTTGTAAATGGTACATTAGATTTAAAGAATAATGGTTCTTTGGATATTAATGGTGAATTAGAAGCTGATAATATTGAAGGTGGAAACAACAACAATCTTACAGGAAATGGCTCTGTTATAGTGCATAATCCTGATTTTGACTGCACAGAAAATTTTGATAATTGTGAAGATAGTAATGTTGTTATAGTTATAGATCCTTTGCCTATTTCGCTTCTGTCATTTAATTTAACAAATAATGATAATAGAGTTGTTATCAACTGGTCAACTGCATCGGAGGTAAACAATGATTATTTCACAATAGAGCATAGTACCGATGGCCAGTACTGGGATATTGTTTCAAATGTTAGTGGAGCCGGAACTAGTAATCAGATCCGGGATTATGAGTTAACTGATGAAAATCCTGAAAATGGCATAAATTACTATAGGTTAAAGCAAACTGATTTTGATGGCCGATTCGAATATTTTGCTCCGAAAGTTATCAATTTGAATAATAGCAAAGACGATAGTAAAATTCTAAATATTACAGCTAATGAAAATTTTATAAAAGTTTATTTTGAAAATACTTCTGAGTCGGCAAGAATAATGGTTGTTGATATTATGGGACGTATTATATATCAGAAAGAAGTTGCTGGTTCAAATCAGCCTCAGGAATTGGTTGTTGACATGCAGGGAGATTACAGTGGTGATATTCTTATTGTTAATCTTTATTCTTCAGATAGCTCAGACAACAGGAAAATATTTGTCAGATAAGGTGTTTATTTGCTATAATTGTTTGTGTATAAAAAAAGAGGCTGTTTTAAAGCCTCTTTTTTTTTATAATCTGTTAATTAATAAGAGTGTATTTTTTATCTAAACACCCTTAATCATTGTAAGCAGCATTTTGAATTTTTCAACTGCTAAAACAGCATGGGGTATATCTGCAGGCATTATTATGGTTTCGCCTTCCTCAAGCAAATATTGCTTTTTATCAATACTAATTTCTACTTTTCCTTCAACTACTTGCACCATTGCGTCGAAAGGAGCAGAGTGCTCACTTAGCTTCTGGCCTTTATCAAAAGCAAACAGGCTGATGTTTCCTGTTGATTTTTCCAGTACTTTTTTGCTTACAACACTGTTGTCTGCGTAACTTATGTCTTTTTTGAAGTTTATTTTTGTGCTGAGATTGAAATTACTCATAAGTATATGTTTTTAAAGAATTATATTTTTCTTGTTTATAATAATATTTGAACAAATTTATAGTTTCACTTTCCCATTTATTTTTTCAAGTAAAATGTATATATCATCAACGCATCCACCGCAAACTGTCCCGGCTTCTGTTTCTTTCTGAACATCTTCAATGCTCTTAAGATTCTTTTCTTTTATTGCATTTTCGATTTCACTTTGTTTAATCTCCATGCATGTGCAAATAATTGGGTCCTTTTCCATAGTAATTATAATTTTATCTAATAAGTTAACAAGCAGGAATGCAGTATTGTTTTGTTGCATTCCTGCTATATTTTTTTTTAGATCATAATTAATTTAAAAACAACTTCATATCTTCATCCACTGTTGTGATACCTGCAATGCCAAAGTTTCTGACCAGTACATTCGCTACATTTGGAGATAAGAAAGCCGGCAGGGTGGGCCCAAGATGGATATTTTTAACTCCGAGGTATAGCAATGCTAATAATACAATTACAGCTTTCTGCTCATACCAGGCGATATTGTATGCAATTGGTAATTCATTAATATCGTTAAGCTCGAAAACTTCTTTAAGCTTAAGCGCAATTACTGCCAGGGAATAGCTGTCATTACACTGCCCGGCATCAAGTACTCTCGGTATACCATTGATGTCGCCAAGAGGAAGTTTGTTATACCTGTATTTTGCACATCCTGCAGTGAGTATGACTGTGTTTTTAGGTAGTTTTTCTGCGAATTCGGTATAGTATTCACGATCTTTCATTCTGCCATCGCAACCTGCCATTACAAAGAATTTTCTGATGGCACCTGATTTTACTGCTTCAACAACTTTATCGGCTAATTCAATTACCTGGTTATGAGCAAATCCTCCTATTATTTCACCTTTTTCAATTTCTTTAGGCGGATCACATTTTTTTGCATGCTCAATGATTTGAGAAAAGTCTTTTCTACCGTCATTATTTCTGTCAGGTATATGAATAGCACCTTCTAATCCTGATGAACCGGTTGTGTATATTCTGTCTGTGTATGTTGCTTTGCTCATAGGTGGCACAATACAGTTTGTAGTAAATAAAACCGGGCCGTTAAACGACTCAAACTCTTCGCGTTGTTTCCACCACGAATTACCATAGTTTCCTACAAAGTGTTCATACTTTTTAAAAGCAGGGTAGTAGTTTGCAGGCAGCATTTCACTGTGAGTATAAACATCTACACCGGTTCCTTTTGTCTGTTCTAAAAGGTCTTCCATATCACGCAGGTCATGGCCGCTAATAAGTATTGCCGGATTATTTCTGACACCAATATTTACCTTTGTAATCTCCGGATTACCGTACTTGCCTGTATTTGCTTTATCAAGTAGAGCCATAACTTCCACACCGTATTTGCCACATTCAAGTACCATTGCAGTTAGCTCATCAGCCGAAAGACTGTCATCCAATGTCGCAGCAAGGCCCTTTTGCATAAATGCAAATATTTCATTTTTCTTTTCTCCAAGATTAAGAGCATGCTCAGCATAAGCTGATATACCTTTGATGCCATATGTCAGCAGTTCTCTTAGCGATCTGACATCTTCATCTTTGCTTAATTCCAGTATGCCTACCTCGGGAGCTTTCTTCTCATACTCAGTTTGAGTTGATGCTTGCCATGTTGCAGCCTCATGAAGGTTTTCTTTTTTGACAGAAATATTGTTCTCTTCAAGAGTTTTTACTAGTTCACTGCGAATTTTAAAGCCTTCATGGAGTTTTTCAACAAATCTCTGCTTGTCAAAGTTGGCGTTTGTTATGGTCATGAATAAGCCTTCCATAATAAATTTGTTGGCATTATCATCCTCTATGCCATGTTCCCTGGCAATGTTGGTGTAAGTTGATAGGCCTTTCATAAAATACATCAGTGTATCTTGAATGCCTGCTACTTCAGGAGTTTTTCCGCATACTCCTTTTATTGTACAACCAGTGTTCTTTGCAGTTTCCTGGCATTGAAAACAAAACATACTCATAATTAAATCTCCTTTTTTTTTATTAATGAATAAATTGTAATTAAAAATTAAAGCTTTATATAATTCTGCATATTTCAGGGCTCTGCCGCGTTGTATTCTATGTTCGGCGTTTTACGTTTAGCGTTCCCAAACCTCAAACCCCGCATCAGACTATATCTGCAATCCTACATTAAAAATCAACCAATTTATAATAATTGGAACACTGATGACACGGATGAAACTGATTTACACAGATTACTTTATCAGTGATTATCCCTCCAATCCGTCTATTCTGTTTTTTTATTCTTTATAAATCCAGCACCCCAACCTCAAACCTCAAACCCGATACCCGATACCCGATACCCGATACCTGATACCCGATACCTGATACCCGATACCTGATACCTAATACCCGATACCCGATACCCGATACCTGATACCCGATACCCGATACCCGATACCTGCTAAACCCATTCTTCTTTTTTTACCTTTCCATCTATTCCAACAATAAGTGCTTTAACAGGAATTTTCCTTTCAGCTTGTTCGGTAGCCATTTTTGCAATTTGCAATAAGCCTGTACAACAAGGCACTTCCATCATCATAACTGTAAGTGTATTTACATTAGCGTTATTGATCATTGCAATTAGCTTTTCCAGGTAAACATCTTTTCCGCTGTCCAACTTCGGACAAGCAATAGCCAGGCCTTTTCCTTTTAAATATTTACTATGGAAATTTCCCATGGAAAATGCAACACAATCTGCAGCCAGCAAAACATCGGCATTTTGAAAGTAAGGTGCTTCGGGATTTACTAAATGTAATTGCACTGGCCATTGGCGTAATTCAGACGCTTGGTCGGTGGTAGTATTTATGCTTTCTTGCGAAGTATTGAAAACCATCTTAGAACCCGGACAGCCACCGCTGAAAGGATGCTCTTGAACCTTAGTATTATCCATTTTTTCTTCTTCTTTTTTTTGTGTTTTTAGTTTTGAAAGATCCACCTTCAAATTATTTTCTTTTATATAATTAATTCCTTGTTCTACTAAATCCGTTTGATTATGATCTATTAAATGCTTAAGGTGAGCAATTATTGTTGCCTCACCTTTAGGAGCTATTCTTTCCATTACCTTTATTTCATCATAAGGCTCTGCTTCACGCTCCTCCAGTGTTATAGCACCAACAGGACAGTCTCCAATACAAGCTCCAAGCCCATCACAATACAGGTCGCTTATCATTCTTGCTTTGCCTTCAATTAACTGTAAAGCTCCCTCATGGCATCCTTCTACACATAGCCCGCAACCATTACACAAATCCTCATCTATTTTTATTATTGTTCTTTTCATCTGTTTATGTTTATATTCTAATTTGCATTATTTTTTTCGCAATCAACTAACACTCCAAACCCGATACCCGACACCTGATACCTGACACCTGATACCTGATACCTGATACCTGATACCCGACACCCGAC
>JAWOBS010000321.1:0-15652 GCA_046484145.1 Bacteroidales bacterium | reverse complement strand
CCGAGTTTCCAATCTTATCAAGTTGTTCATGAAATTAATGATATTTTTCCTGATGTTGATTTTGTTGGCGGCTTTACTGTGTCTGGACAAAGGATACTGGGTTCAGGTACAGATGAAGGCAATGCATATTTGCATTTTTATAAGAATGACTCACTTTTTATTTCTGTGAACTCAAAAAGCTTTAGTATCAGGGAAGACCGCATTAGCTCTGACAGATCTAGTGTGAGCATATACTACTCCAGAGATTCAATCCATCATCCTATTATTCAGATGCGTTATTTGGAGGAAAAAGGTGAATTTTATTTATTACGTGACGAAAAAGGAGTTTCACGATCTCCGTTTATGAATACATATCATAATATAGACATGTATTGTGAGGCTTTGTATTGGTATAAAGATTCTGATGAAATCCGTTTTCAGTCTGTACGCGGTTTTTCCGGCCAAGGTGATGCTGTATTTGAATCGCATAACTTTTTTAGTGATATGCTTTATATGAGAATACAAGGCATTGATGCTGTTAATCCCCTGTTTTTACTGAGGAATTTTGCCCGGGATAATGATACCAGGACTTTCGATGTTGTTGATTTTGCAAAGTATAAAAAAAGTAACCCACAAGCAACCAAGTTGTTATTAATACAACTTTCATATCACGGTTTTGTGACTTATGACCATGATAATGAAACTGCTACTATAAATGATAAATTGTACCATTATATTGGTGCTGTTACCGGCCGCGAAGACTATGATGTAATGCGCCTTGAATCTGAAGCAATGATTAATGCAAAGATTAATTTATTGAACTTCGACTTGCATATACAAGGTATTGACAGAATTCCCCTTAGCTCATCCAAAAATGTTGTTTTGCATCCTTTTGGCAGTAGTATTATTATGCAGAAAAACCGTGACATTTATTTTAATGGGAGAATAGAGTCCGGCTTATTTGACTTTTTTGGGAAAGAGTTCTTTTTTGATTATGAGAATTTTAAGGTAGACCTGGTTAATACAGATTCATTAAGTTTTAGGGTGAAATCGTTTGAGCCTGACTCCAGGGGTATGCATTCTTACGTAAGAGTTCGCACAGTGCTTGAAGGGATTAACGGCGAGCTGCTTATTGACCATCCGGATAATAAATCAGGAAGATTGCCTATACCTAGGTATCCTATATTTAATAGCAATAATGAATCCTTTGTTTATTATGACAGGGAATATGTGCAAAGCGGCACATACCGAAGAGCTGATGTGTATTTTAAACTAGTTCCGTTCTCTGTTGATAGCCTCGATAATGCTACCACAGATAACATTGCTTTCGATGGGGTATTTATCTCCACCGGTATTTTCCCTGAATTCACGGATTATTTAACAGTGCAAGAGGATTATTCACTGGGTTTTAATTCTCACACCCCGGAAGAAGGCTATCCTGTCTTTGATGGAAAGGCTCATTATACAGGGCCTATAGATATGAGTTATGAAGGCCTCACGGCAAACGGCCGCCTTGAGTATTTGAACTCAGTCATAGAAGCCGAAAAGATGATAATGTACCTTGATTCTGCCCGGGCAGATGTTAAGACTTTCACTTTGGCTGAACAACGTGAACCGGTTGAGTTTCCTGAGGTTACAGCCAAAAATGTTGATATGCTTTTTCTTCCATACCAGGATGAGTTAACTATTTCTGAAACCGAAGATCCTATAGAGCTATTTGCCGGACTTACTACTTTACGAGGTAATATTTCTGTTACCCCTAATGGCCTTACCGGTAGCGGTCAAATGGATTTATTTGGTTCTGAGATTACCGCCGATCATATGGATTTTACTGCAAAAACTTTTGATAGCCCAAATGCAGATTTTAAGCTTTATACTCCCGATGGAGAACGTGTAGCCTTTCATGCATTTAATTATAGTGGGCATTTTGATTTAAATGTATTTAGCGGAACCCTTGATGGTGCGGCTGATAAAGCTAAGGTTTCTTTCCCTGAGAATAGGTTTGATGCTTATGGTTTTAATTTTAACTGGGAAATGCAACAGCAGAACCTTAGCCTCAAAAATGTTAAAGCTCCTGACCCTGAGGAAATCAAGGATTTGACCCTTTATGAGCTAATGGATCTTGATTATTCAGGTTATGAATTGGTCTCTACTCACAGGGCACAGGATTCTTTGAGATTTTTTGCCAGTGAAATAGATTTTTCATTAGAAGAAAACATTATTAAAGCAAAAGGTGCTAATGTAATCAAGGTTGCTGATGCTGCAATTTTTCCTGATAATGCCGAAGTTTCAGTCTTAGTCAGGGCAGAGATACAAAGATTGGATAATGCCAAAATAATTGCCAATACCACATCAAGACATCATTTATTTTACGATGCCACTGCTGAAGTCCTTGCAGCAAATAATTACAGGGCTTCTGCCAAATACGAGTATGTTGATGAAGCATCAGCAACACAGGAAATATATTTTGATGAGGTTGGAGTTAATCCCGGCGTTCATACCACATATGCTAAAGGACAAGTACTCGAAGATCAAAGCTTTACATTAAGCCCAAGATTTGCTTTTAAAGGTGATGTTATACTTGAAGCTGATAGAAAGCACTTAAATTTTACAGGCTCAACAAAAATATTTGCAGATTGCGAGCCCATGCAAAATACATGGTTTAAATTTGAAGAAACTATAAATCCGGATAGTATTTTTATTCCTATAGCTGATAATCTGAAAAGTGACCAAAATGTAGATTTAAATACAGCTCTTGTATTAGCGGGTGATTCCTTTTATGTCTATTCAGCATTCTTTGACAGAACAAGGCATCACCTGGATAAAGAAATAATATCTGCTTCCGGATATATTACTTGGGATCATTTTTCAAGAGAATACCAGGTGACAACAAAGGAAAGGTTTAATGACAGAAACCTGCCTGATAATTTTATCCGACTAAATCCTAATACATGTATGATAGAAGGCGAAGGAGTTGTTGATGTAGGAAGTGATTTTGGGCAATTGCAAACAAAGTCATACGGAACGGTTACACACATGATTAAAGACTTTAAAACGGAATATGATATTACATTAGGCATTGATTTTTTCTTTGTTGAAAAAGGTACTGATATTCTGGCAGAGAGCCTGGCTGATAATAAGCACTTGCAAGCTATTAATCTTAACCGACAGAAGTTTTTAAAATCATTACAGCTTGAGCTTGATGAGGAAAGTTTGGAGCTTTTAATGGAAGAGATACTGGTAAATAATGAGATCGAAAAAGTACCTAAAGAATTGACCCATACATTGTACTTTGCTGATCTTAAGCTTTTTTGGCATGAGAGGACCAAGAGTCTTGTTTCAAAAGATATGCCAGGGGTCGGAAGCGTAAATGGCACACCAATAAACAAATATGTTAACGGCTATTTGCAAATTAAAAAGCAAAGGGGAGGTGATATCCTGACTTTTGTTTTAGAGCCTTCTTCTGAGAAGTTAGTTGATAATGGAATTAATACTGATGATCTGGTGGAAACTGATTCTCTGAATGTTGATACTCTTTCTACAGAAGATGCAGATTATGATGAAATAGCAGATGTAAATGATGGAGAGCCGGCAGAAGCAGATGATGTTGAAGAAAATGAGGATGATTTGGAACAGAAAGAGCAAAAGCCACCAAGTCCATTATTTGAATTACTTGGCCCTGAATGGTTTTATTTTTCATACTCTAATAGTATTATGCAGGTTATTGCTGCAAATGATGAATTTAACAAAACTATAAGAGACTTAAAACCACGTAAAAGAAGGATGGATGTTCCGAGTGGAGATACTCCTTTTACTTTTATTTTATCTTCGGAAAGAAGGCCTTATGACTTTGTACGGATAATGAAACAAATTACAGAGTAGTGCCTGGTTTTTCTATTTGCTAATAATATTATCTTTGTAGCTTGAAATTTTTCAGGATTTCAGATTGTTGTAAAAGCACTAAACACCTTAGGTCTTATTAATATTTATGTAATGTTTTATACTTTGTTTCTTTTGTTTTTTTCTTTGATAATTGGTTATCTGCTGGGTTCTATACCCACAGCAGTTTGGTTTGGGAAAGCGTTACACAATATTGATGTCAGGGATCATGGCAGTAAAAATGCAGGCGCAACAAACGCTATTCGTGTGCTGGGACTTAAGGTAGGATTAATTGTATTAGTAATTGATGCTTTAAAAGGAATAGCAGCCGTTAACCTGGTGTTGTTTTATCCTGAAATTTTTCCCGGAGAGAATACAAAAGTATTATTTCAATTACTATTGGGTGTGATGGCATTAGCAGGGCACATTTTTCCTGTTTTTGCCGGCTTCAGAGGTGGTAAGGGAATCGCAACACTGGCAGGTATTATTATTGCTCTATTTCCCGGAACAGTGCTCATTTGTTTGGGTGTATTCCTGGTCGTATTTGTCTTGACACGAATTGTCTCTTTGGGTTCAATTCTGGCTTCCATTGCTTTTCCTGTAGTTGTAATCTTTTTTGACCAAGAAGCAGTACTGGCAGAAATGATATTTTCTGTTCTTGTAGCAGCCTTTGTCCCTTTAACTCATAGAAAGAACATATACAGATTGCTCAAAGGAGAGGAGAAAAAGCTTAAGATTAACAAAAAGAACAAAAAATAGATTCTTTTAATTGTAGTTTTTTTATGATTTTATGAAAAATGAATTATATTTTTTTACTTTTGTGTCAACTTGATATTCTGTTCTTAATTTTTTGCTAATATTTTTTCAAGATGTGGCTTGTTATTCTTAGCTTGATTGTTATTGGGCTGGTATTTATTTTACTTGAATTGCTGGTAGTTCCCGGCACTACAGTCGTTGGTTTTATTGGTTTTGCTATGGTAGCGGGTGGCGTATATTTGTCTTATAGTGAATATGGTAGTTTTTACGGCACAATCACTTTGTTATCAACGGCAGTTTTTTCTGTTGTTATGGTTGCTTTAAGCATCAGGTCGGGTACATGGAAGAGGATTATGCTGGTATCTGAAATAAACAGTAAAGTGAATGAACTTGAAAGTGATAAAGTTAAGGTGGGAGATGAGGGTAATACTGTCACAAGACTTAATCCGGTTGGAAAAGCAATTATTAATGACGAGTATTATGAAGTGGTATCAAAAGATAATTTAATTGGTGAAAACCAGGAAATTGTAGTTACAAAAGTTGTTGGAAACAAAATAATTGTCAAATTAAAAACATAATAAAATGGATACAAACATTGCAATAATTATTGCTATAGCGGTTGTAAGTATATTAGGCCTTTGGATTTTATTTTACTTCATTCCTTTGGGCTTATGGTTTTCTGCATTATTATCAGGTGTTAGAATAAGCCTGCTACAACTTGTTTTGATGCGTTGGAGAAAAATTCCTCCGGCAGTAATTGTTAACAATCTAATTTCAGCTACTAAGGCAGGCCTTAAACTTGCGCGGAATGATTTGGAAGCGCATTACCTGGCCGGTGGTCGTGTAAAGGCTGTTGTTAACGCTTTAATCAGTGCCGACAAAGCAAATATTCCACTGGACTTTAAAACTGCTACCGCAATTGACCTTGCCGGAAGGGACGTTTTGGAAGCAGTGCAAATGTCTGTTAAACCCAAAGTTATTAATACTCCCCCGGTTGCTGCTGTTGCTAAAGATGGTATTCAGCTTATTACTAAGGCAAGAGTTACTCTTAGGGCTAATATAAAGCAACTTGTTGGTGGTGCCGGAGAAGAGACTATCCTTGCACGTGTTGGTGAAGGTATTGTTACATCTATTGGTTCCGCTACTAATCATAAACAAGTGCTGGAGAATCCTGATAGTATTTCAAAAGTTGTTTTATCAAAAGGACTGGATTCAGGTACTGCCTATGAGATTCTTTCTATTGATATTGCCGATATTGATGTTGGTAAAAACATTGGTGCTATGCTGCAAATTGATCAGGCGAATGCTGATAAGAATATTGCCCAGGCAAAAGCTGAAGAAAGAAGAGCTATGGCTGTTGCTCATGAACAAGAGATGAAAGCTAAAGCACAGGAAGCAAGGGCTAATGTTATTCAGGCTGAATCTGAAATTCCTAAAGCCATTTCTCAAGCTTTCCGTGAAGGTAATCTGGGAGTGCTTGATTTTTATAAAATGGAAAATATTAAAGCCGATACTGATATGCGCGATAATATTTCAAAATCAACTTCTCAAACCAAAAAAGATAAAGGTAAAGAAAAAGATAAATAGAGATTTCTCTAAAATCTTAATTAAAAAAAGCTGTCTCGCAAAACGAGACAGCTTTTTTTTTATCTTTTAAATAATAACTCTTTATATGCCGGGAATTGCTAATAGCGGAATTTCCAGGTGAAATCTTTTTGATTTAATTCGTGAACTTTGATAAATCTTGTGGAAAATATTTTGCTTTCTGGTTATTAAAGCAAGCACATTTATATTATTGTCTGTAATGCAATTATCGACGCTCTCAGCCATTCTTTCTTCATTTTTGTCTTCAATGTATTTTATATCCCATTTTATACCTTTAAGGATTTCTTCGGCTTCCGCTTTTATGCTATTGTTGAAAAGATTGTTTTTATCTGCTTTTTCAGCAGTATTACACCAAAGAACAACAACTTCAGATTCGAAGTAATGAGCAAATTTTGTAACTACTTCTAAACATCTTAATACTTCTGAGCTAACGAAAGTATTTATTGCAATTGCAATTTTTTTTATGGGCGTATATCTTGTGTATTCATTAATAGCCATTACCGGAATAACGCCCGAATTAATAACATCAAAGGTTATCGGAGCCAATGCTGCATCCGGCCTTTTAGCTTTACCTTTTGTGCCCATTACAATTAAGTCAATATCTTTTTTCTCAGCATATTGGTTTACACTTTCACTAACAAAACCTGTCGTCTGCGCCAATATGCATTTAGGTGTCGATTGCCCCTTTAATATGGTTTCTTTAAAGGTTTTTAATCTTGATTCATTTTCTTTTTCAATTTCATTTGCTTGTCCTGTTCTTTCATTTTCAGAAGATACATTACCTGAATACACCGGTGGATATAAAGTAGAAGCAGATAAATTGTAAGTGTGCAGAAGAGAAATTTTCGAACCCATCTTTTTTGCAAGTTCAACAGCGTAAAATCCTGCGTTTTTTGCATGGTCAGAAAAATCCGTTGGAACAAGAATTTTTTTCATGTTTTTTTACTTTAATATATATACTATTATGTTTTTTTTAATTACCTCCAGTTTAATAAAGTTTTGGATTAATTTGTAGTATATGAAATCACCAAATAAACAAACTAATTTGATGCTTTTACTAATTAAAACAAATCATATCAAAGATAAGCATTTGTTTTTTGTTTTCAAAAAGTATTTTAAACTTTGAGTTATAAATCTTGATGTATTCTTTCTTTTTAACTTATTTTTTGTAGTTTTTTAATTATAGAAATTTAAGCAATTTCAATTAACTATTTTTAATTGATACCTCATTCATTCGTTTTATCTTTGTGGAAATTATACATAACAATTAAAAATTAAAATTTTGTCTGCAGTACTATTTAATTATCCGATTTGGTTTGTCATATTGTGTTTTATCACAGCTTTAGCTATTACAGGAATTTTATATTGGCGAAACAGGATTGAAGAGCTTTCTGCTATTCAAAAGTCGATACTTGCAGCTGTTCGTTTTATAGTTGTTTTAATAATATGCATTCTACTACTATCCCCAGTTTTGGAAATGTCTTCAAGATCAGTTGAAGACCCAATAATAGTATATGTTGATGATAATTCTGAATCGGTTAAAGTTTCTACTGACAGTGCTTTATTGTATAATTATACTAATAGAAGACAAAATTTAATATCTGATTTGAAAAGTGAATATTTAGTTCATGAATATTTGTTCGGGGAAGACTTCCGAAGAAATGACAATCGTGATTATAATGATAAAATCACCGATATGTCAAGTGTTTTTACAGGCCTTATTGATTATTACAGTAATAGAAACATTGGTGCGGTGATTATCGCTTCTGATGGTACCTATAATAGAGGTTCAAATCCTGTTTATCTTGCTGAAGAAACTCAGTTTCCAGTTTATACTGTTGCACTTGGAGATACAATTGTCAGAAGAGACCTTATAATTAACAACGTATCTCATAATTCAATAACTTACCTGGGGAATGTTTTTCCGGTAGAAATTGTTGTTGAAGCTGTGAAAAGTGAGGGGTTAACCGGCAAACTTACTATTAGCAAAGAAGGGGAAAAGGTTTACAGTAAGATGATAGAATTTACTTCTGATCATCATTTCGAAACTGTAATGGCTGAATTAGAAGCATCCGAAGCAGGTATGGAAAAATACGAAATCCGTATTGAGCCTGTTGATAACGAAAGCAATATTGAGAATAATTACAGAGAGTTTTATATTGATGTTATTGACAGCAGGCAAAAAGTACTTATACTTTCAGATTCTCCCCATCCTGATATTGGCGCGATTAAGCTAAGCCTTGAAGATAATGAGAATTATGAGGTTGAGCATTTTAATATAACAAAGTTTAATGAGCAAATAGATGCTTATAACCTGATTATATTACATCAATTGCCTTCAAGGAGATTAGGGCAACAATCAAAATTGACAGATATTCAAAACAGCAATATTCCTGTTTTGGTTATTATTGGCCCAAACAGTAATTTGGGAGCTGTTTCTAACATGAATGCAGGCATTAGTATTATCCAAAGATCACGTCAATTTAACAGCGCTTTATCTGCTCTAAACAAATCTTTTTCCCTGTTTTCTATTGGAGATAACTTTGAAAGCTTTTTCACACTGATGCCTCCTTTATATTCTCCTTTTGCCAATTATCAATCATCACCCGCATTGAATATTTTAGCTTATCAAAAAATAGGCGATGTGGTCACTGACGACCCGCTTATTGCTTTTTCTAATATAGCTGACAGAAAATATGGATTTATTTGTGGTGAAGGCATTTGGAGATGGAAATTGAACAACTATATGCGTGAGGAAAATCATGATTTCTTCAATGAGCTGGTTTCCAAAACAGTACAATTTTTATCCCTAAAGGAAGATAAAAGCCTTTTTAGAGTTAATACCAAAAATATTGTTTATGAAAATGAACCATTAATATTCGAAGCAGAGCTTTATAATAAGAGTTATGAACTGATTAATGATCCGGAAGTTAGTATGCTTATTACAAATGAAGAAGGTGTTTCTTTCAATTATGAATTTAGTGCCACTTCAAATGCATATGTTCTGGATGCAGGCACTTTTAGTCCGGGAGATTATAGCTATAAAGCTCAAACAAGGCTTGATGATGAGAAATATGAAATCAGTGGGAAGATTAGTGTTGTGGAGTTAAACATAGAAGCAGTAAACACTGTTGCCGACCATGGCTTGCTTTATCGTATTGCTTCAGAGACAAATGCTGATTTATTTTATCCTGACGAACTTGACGCTCTTGCTGAAGCTATTAAAAGCAGAGATGATATAAAAGGAATTATTTATAATCATAAGGAGTATACTGACATTATTAACTGGAAGTGGTTGTTTTTTCTTATCTTGGTTTTGTTGTCATTTGAGTGGTTTGTCAGAAAAAGAAGTGGTAGTTACTGATTAATGTTTTAAAAAATTAATATTCTTATGGAGTCTGTTATTCTTTATATAATAATTGCATTTATAGTATTTGACTTTACTTTTGAACGTATACTTGGATATCTTAATTACACAAGGCTGAGCAATGTTCTTCCGGACGAGCTAAAAGGAATATATGACGAAGAAAAGTACCGTAAATCACAGGATTATTTGCGAGTCAATATGAAATTTGGGTTGTTGACAAGCACTTTGTCTTTTATTGCAATATTATTAATGCTTTTTTTTGGTGGTTTTGGATGGCTGGATTCCGTTGTTAGAGAGTATACTTCAAATACAATCCTAATGACAATTTTATTTTTTGGGATACTGGGCTTTGCGTCAGATTTGCTTTCTACTCCATTTGATATTTATGACACATTTGTTATTGAAGAGAAATTTGGTTTTAATAAGACTACTGTTAAAACATATATTCTTGACAAGATTAAAGGATGGTTTCTTGCAATAATACTCGGTGGTGGATTAATTGCTGTTTTTGTGTGGTTTTATGAAGTTGCAGGTAACTTGTTTTGGCTGTATGCATGGTTGTTCTTTTCTGGATTTTCAATATTTATGGCTATGTTTTATAGCTCTCTGATAGTTCCTTTATTTAACAAGCAAAAGCCTTTAGAGCAGGGAGAACTCCGTGATGCTATTGAAGAGTTTGCAAAGAAAGCAGATTTTAAACTTGATAATATTTATGTAATTGATGGTTCAAAAAGAAGCACTAAGGCAAATGCATATTTTAGCGGCCTCGGGCCAAAGAAAAGGATAGTGCTTTTTGATACTCTGATAAAAGACCATACTACTAAAGAACTGGTGGCAGTTTTGGCACACGAAATTGGACATTACAAAAAAAAGCATACTATTAAGAGCATGGGTATATCTTTAATTCACAGTGCAATTATTTTTTATTTGCTCGGCGTATTTATTAATTATGATGTATTGTCTAAAGCTTTGGGTGGAGAACAAGCTTCTTTTCATCTTGGGATATTAGCTTTTGGATTATTGTACTCACCGATATCAACATTACTTGGAATTCTCAGCAATGTAATAAGCCGAAAGCATGAATACCAGGCTGATGCTTTTGCAGCAAAAAAATATGACCCTGAGCCATTGCAGGAAGCATTGAAAAAATTGAGCGTGAATAATCTTAGCAATTTAAGGCCTCATCCTGCTGTTGTTTTTGTTAATTATTCCCATCCGCCACTGCTTAAAAGACTGGAATTTCTAGAAAAATTTAAAAAGTAATTTTATATAATTGCACAAAAGCAATTTGACATGGAAACCAACAAACCTCTTGCAGAAATATTACGTCCTGATAATATTGACGATTACCTGGGACAAAAACATCTCATAGGGAAAGAGGCAATATTAAGGAAAACCCTGGAACTGGGCAATGTTCCATCAATGATTTTGTGGGGCCCTCCCGGAGTAGGGAAAACTACCCTTGCATACTTGATTTCCAAAATGCTTGTTAAACCATTTTTTGTTCTTAGTGCAATAAATTCAGGTGTAAAAGATGTTCGCGATGTAATTACAAAAGCTTCTAATTCCGGTAGGAATGCTATTTTGTTTATAGATGAGATTCACAGGTTCAGTAAAAACCAGCAAGATTCCCTCTTAGGGGCTGTTGAAAGAGGCGTTCTAACTCTTATTGGCGCTACTACAGAAAACCCTTCTTTTGAAGTTATCAGCCCGCTTTTGTCAAGATGCCAGGTTTATATCCTAAAAGAACTTGAAGTTGAAGACCTTGAAGCACTATTGAAAAGAGCTGTTATTTATATTGAGAAAGAATGGGATAAGAAGGTAAAGATTGAAGAAAAAGAAGCTTTATTTAAATTATCCGGGGGTGATGCCAGGAAATTGTTAAATGCTATTGAACTGGTTGTAAAATCAATAGACAATAATGATGTTACTATCACGAATGCAATTGTATTAGACACTATACAAGAGAACCTTGCTCTCTATGATAAGAGCGGTGAGATGCATTATGATATTATCTCTGCTTTTATAAAATCTGTACGAGGCAGCGATCCTAATGCTGCAGTATATTACCTGGCCAGGATGCTTGAAGGCGGCGAAGATCCCAAGTTTATTGCAAGAAGGCTTATAATTCTTGCATCTGAAGATATTGGTAATGCAAATCCTAATGCATTATTGCTTGCTACTTCATGTTTTCAGGCTGTTTCTATGATAGGTATGCCTGAGAGCCGTATTATTTTATCGCAAGCAACTACTTACCTTGCTGCAAGCCCCAAAAGCAATGCTTCCTATGTAGCTATTGGAGATGCTATTGCCTTAGTTAAAGAAACAGGTGATTTGCCTGTTCCTTTGCATTTGCGAAACTCCCCAACGAAGCTTATGAAAGATATTGGTTATGGAAAGGATTATAAATACGCCCATAGTTATGCGAATAACTTTGTTGAGCAGGAATTTCTGCCGGAGAAATTAGCGGGTAAAAAAATATTTGATCCGGGTGAAAATCCCAGGGAAAAAGAGATGCGTGCCCGCCTAAGGGCATTGTGGAAAAAGAAGTATGGTTATTAATCTTTTATATTATGAATAACAGGGAATTATTTTTGAGGTTTTTAGCACAAACGAGTGATTTTCCGCTTGCAATTGAGATAGAACGTGCTGAGGGAGTATATTTATATGGCCCTGATGGGGAAAAGTATCTTGATATGATTAGTGGAATTTCTGTGAGTAATATAGGCCATCGTCACCCTAAAGTTGTGAAAGCAATAAAAGAACAGGCCGATAAATACCTGCACTTAATGGTTTATGGGGAGTATGTCCAATCACCACAGATTAAACTTGCAAATTTGCTTGTTTCACAATTGCCTGAATCACTTAATAATGTATATTTTGTTAATTCGGGAAGTGAAGCTGTTGAAGGTGGAATGAAGCTTGCTAAAAGATATACAGGTAGAACAGAAATAGTTTGTTTTAATAATGCCTATCATGGAAGCACTCATGGTTCTTTGAGTGTTATGGGAAATGAAAAATTAAAAAATGCTTTCCGGCCGTTGTTGCCCGATATAAGGATTTTAGAATTTAATAATATAAATAGCTTGCAGCAAATAACCGACAAAACCGCTTGTGTTATAATTGAACCTGTTCAGGGCGAAGCCGGGGCTTTGGCAGCTGATGATGTATTCTTAAAGGAGGTTCGTAAAAAATGTACTGAAACAGGTAGCTTGCTTATATTTGATGAGATACAGGCAGGATTTGGCCGGACAGGTAGCCTTTGGGCTTTTGAACAATATGGTGTTATACCTGATATTTTGCTTCTTGCTAAAAGTATGGGTGGAGGCATGCCTATTGGTGCATTCATTGCTTCTTCCGAGATAATGCAGTGTTTGAAAAACAACCCTGTCTTAGGCCATATCACTACATTTGGTGGAAACCCACTTTGTGCCGCTTCTGCACTGGCTAACCTTGAAGTAATTTTGGAAGGCCAATTATGGCATAAAGCTAAAATGATTGAAGATGTGTGCAAATCTAAATTAAAGCATACTGAAATTAAAAGTGTAAGAGGCAGAGGAGCTCTTTTGGCCGTGGAGTTTGACAATTTTAAAACCAATAAAAGAATTATTGATGCTTGTATTAAAAAGGGTATTATTACCGATTGGTTTTTGTTTGCCGATAATTGCCTGCGTATTGCACCACCATTAATAATAACTCAGGATCAGATATCTGATGCCTGTGATATTATTCTTGATTCGATTGCTTAAATAGCTATGACTATCTTTATTTGATGGTGGGCATTAAATTATGATTGGCTTTATAGTTCTGTTTCTTAGCTCCGTTCATGATCAGATCAATCAATTGTGTCAGGTCTGCAGTTGTCACTTCGCCGCCTGTTTCGGTTACATCTGCTGCTTCATGATTAAAACCATCAGGAGTGTCTCCTGCTATGTGGCGCACCATCCATACCACATCCAGAACATTTAGCATGTTGTCATTATTTACATCACCCGCCAGAATATAATTACTTATTTTAATGTCATCCACACCAAAGTTTGCACCATCTAGTCCAGTGTAACGGAAAGCAAATTGTACATTCTGTTTGTTTTCAAATCCTATCAGTTCAATATATGTTTGCAGCCATATCCAGTTTATATCATTAGAGATAAACTCAGGGTGATCTGCATTGTTCCAGATTAGCTCCCAGGGGCCATCATTTTCACGTACAAGCAGATCCAGATTGCAGTTTTCCTGCTCAATTGACCAGTGATAGCTCCCGAAAAACCAGAAACTAATTTCAGGCCTTGATAAAGAAGAAAAGTCAAAAACAGGCGAGATAAGCCACTCATCCTGAGATTCAGTATTTGTCCAGGGGCATCTGTAGAAATGAGTACCACTTACAGGTTCAATAGTATAGTCGGTAATGACTAATGATGTAGCTGTTTCCCACGTGGTAGATGAAGTTTGTTCGATTTCCCAGCAAAGGCTTTCTCCATTATCAAAGTTCTCAGAAAAGGGGAATTCTTGTATAGGCATACAATCACAAATTGGCAGTGTAAAACTCAGGGAATTGGTAAAACTGTCACCTCCGTATATTCGCCAATAATATGTTGTTCCGCCTATAAATATTAATGGGCTTCCATCATTCTGTGATTCAAATCCTTCAGGGCCGGTATATGATGTTAGCCCGGATACCCATTTCCAATAAGGAGATGAAAAATCCGGATATTCTGATATTTGTATATACCATCCGCTACCTGAATTAGACCATGCGAAAGTTACATCATTATCAGGACAGCCATGTAAAGTATGCTGTAAATTGTAAGGACCTGTAATAACTGTTTGTCCATTTGAATTGCTTGTATTACTAAACAACCCGGCTGCATTTTCTGCTTTAACTGTAAAGTAATATGTCTCTCCGGATGTTAAATTCAAACCGCTGTGAGTAACTGAGGTGTTTAATCCGTTGTTTGTCCAATCTGCTATATCTATGGTTCCGGGTTCACTACCAATAGCATACCAATATGCTGTAATGCCGGAATTTACATCATAGGATTCTCCCCAGTTGGCTGAAAGCTCTGTGCCGGAATTGGTTTCATCAATATCTTCAGAAATTCCATCATTTACATAAGGAATATCCTGTGGTGGAGTCCTGTCAATATTTAAATTATGATGAGCAATTACCGAAAGGTTTTCATAATCATCTGCAATAATAGATTTTATTTTCCCGGCCGGAGTATTTATGTCAGTGTTTTGTGTCCTGATATCATTTGAATTATCTTCTCCTACAGTTATTGTTGCTTCGGGATATCTTGTCCTGTACACTTTCAATTCATTTATGTGCATTTGGCAATTGCCTGTTCTGAAAGAAACATAATCTCCATTAGTGCTGTATGGAGCCGGGTCAGTCCATGAACCTAATAATATATCATCTCTGTAAACTAATATTTCTCCTGTTATACGATCATATACTATTTTGAAATCATACCATTGCCCGGCAGTAGTAATGACATCACTGACTGTCTCAACTAAACTGAAAGTATTATCTGTTACTTTATAAAACTGCAATGATTGCCCATCAACCCGAAACCAGATAAAATATGAATTACCTCTTTCAGAAAGGCTTCCATCATCACTAAAAAAATGAAATCCAAATCTTTTGTTTGTACCGGAACCTTCAACTTTTGCATAAAACTGGTATAGATACCTGTTGGAAAGAGTTTGGTTTAATGGAGCATAAATGTTTGTATTCGAAATAGCTTCGTTAGATTGTATTAAGTTAGCATTGCTACTATTCCAGTCACCGCTAGAAATTGTCCAGATTTCATTATTCAAAACATCAAAATTGTCACCAAAAAAACCATTGTTAGTATTTGCTCCCCAATTATTACCATCATATTCAAGCACCTGGTAAAAACGCCTAGATATTCCACAGCCGCTGTCAGTATCATCAAAAATTGCAGTAAAATCGTTATTTATCCATTCTTCTTCAGGAGGTGAAGAAGTGGAAGTAAGAGGTGGCTCGCAATCTGGTTCATAACAGTTGTCGATTATTGTTTTAGTATTGGTTCGGATTCCGGGTAG
>JAWOBS010000283.1:0-5016 GCA_046484145.1 Bacteroidales bacterium | reverse complement strand
TAACGCTTCTGCAACAAGAACAGTACATGTTACAAGTGATCTTTTAGCAGGTACATACAGTGTTGAAGACAATGAAGATGGAAATCCTGATCCAATTTATTATTCAATGGTAGCCTCTCAATCAGGCACAGACTTTAACAAACTTAACATTTCCAACTTTTTAGGTTATGACATTACAGCAGCTGCTGTTGTTAATGGTGATGACGTAACTGTTGCTAAATTTCAACCTACAGGTTGGGCTGATGGCGAAAGCATTGAAGCTACAGGCTCTTACAGTGGTGAAAACAAAGAATTACTTTCATTTGATTATACTGTTATTGAAGTATATAACGATGATGTTTTAACTACTACAGGAACTGCAACTTTAACAAAGCAGAAATAATATTTTGTTATTTTTTAAAAAAAGTGGCTTTCTTTCAAATAAAGGAAGCCACTTTTTTTTATCCGGAAAAATGACAATAAAATATTTCAGTTGTAATTTTATTGATAAACAAAAACAAAAACTTTATTGTTACATTTGAAAATGATTTATACTTTTGTCAAGATTTTTTCTAAGTAATTAAAATAATAATTAATAAAAGCATAAAAACATGAACAACAAGATTTTAACACCTAAGCTATTAATTGTTACGGGTATTATTTTATTTGCAGCCATAATGCGATTAATTCCACACTATCCGAATTTCACACCTGTTGCTGCAATTGCATTATTTGGCGGCGCACATCTTGGAAAACGCTGGTTATCGTTTTTAATTCCTATTGTTGCTTTGTTTATTAGTGACCTTATCATTGGTTTTCATGGTTTTATGCTACCGGTTTATGCCAGCTTTATTATGGTAGTTTTTCTTGGTAACTTTTTAAGAAACAATGTTAAAGTTCATACTGTAGCAGGTGCTTCTATCGCTGCATCAGCTCTTTTCTTCCTGATTACTAATTTTGCAGTATGGCTTATCACTCCATATTATCCTGCTGGTTTTGGTGGATTAATGGCCAGTTATGCTGCCGGATTACCATTTTTCTATTCAGGCTTGTTGGGCGACTTGTTTTATAGTGCAGTATTTTTTGGAGGTTTCTACCTTGTACAGCAACATGTTCCGGTTTTAAAAACTCAAAAAGTATAAATTTGACATCAGCATCAGGTGTCAGGTACACCCGATACCCGATACCAAATACCCGATACCCGATACCCGATACCTGATACCTGATACCCGATACCTGAAACCTGAAACCTGATACCTAAAACCTATGGCTCTTACATTTTTTAAGACACCAAAAAACAGAAAATACAATTATAAGCCTGTTTATTACAACAAGGAGAAAGAAGAGCGTGAAAACCGCCATAAAAGTTCCCTGGGTAATAAATCAGAAGATTATAATGAAGAAGAGCTAAGGACCCGTATTCAACAAAGGTGGAAAAGAAATACCGGAGTCAGAGAAAAACGATCATCAAACATCAGGCTAATAATCATCATTCTTGCACTTGCTTTGATTGTTTATTGGTTATTTTTTAGATAAGAACAATTATTAATATCCCGGACTGTTCATGTCGGACATCATTAAATTATTGCCAGATTCTGTTGCTAATCAAATTGCTGCGGGTGAAGTAATTCAGCGGCCGGCATCTGCTGTGAAAGAAATGCTGGAAAACTGCATTGATGCACAAGCTACATCAATTAAGTTAATAGTAAAAGATGCCGGAAAAACTCTTATACAAGTTGTTGATAACGGTTTGGGAATGTCTGAGACAGATGCTCGCATGTGCTTTGAAAGACACGCTACTTCAAAGCTTAACCAGGCAAACGATCTGTTCTCAATTAATACATTGGGCTTTAGAGGAGAGGCACTAGCTTCTATTGCATCCATTGCACGTGTTGAGCTAAAAACCAGGCGTGAGGAAGATCAGTTAGGTACAGAAATCATTGTTGAAGGCTCGGTAACAGAAAGTCAGCAACCATGTCAATGCCCAAAAGGGACAAGCATATCAGTTAAAAACTTGTTTTATAACACTCCTGCCCGTCGAAATTTTCTAAAATCAGATAATGTTGAAAAGAGTAATATTTTTAATGAACTCATTCGTGTCAGCCTTGCATATCCTGAAATTGAATTCTCCTATTATAACAATAACCAGTTAGTTCAAAAGCTAGCCCCGGGGAATCTAAAACAAAGGATAACACAATTATTCGGGAAAAATTTTGATCAAAAGATCGTTCCCATTGAAGAAAAAACGCAAATTGTAAAAATTAAAGGATTTATTGGCAAGCCTGAGAATAGCAAGAAAAAGAGAGGTGAGCAATACTTCTTCACAAATAAGCGATACATCAAATCACCCTACCTTAACCATGCTGTTGAACAGGCATATTCTGACCTTATTGCAGATGGCATGCATCCGGCTTTCTTTATCTTTATGGAAGTTAACCCCGAGCTAATAGATGTCAACGTTCATCCTACAAAAACAGAAGTTAAATTCCAGGATGAAAGGTTTATTTATCAAATAATACTGGCGTCGGCAAAAAGAGCCTTGGGACAGCATAATATATCACCAACCCTTGACTTTGAAAGAGAAACATGCTTTGATGATATTGTTATTGACAAAACTAAAGAAGTAAAGCCACCACAAGTTAATGTAAACCCTGATTTTAATCCTTTTGAAACAGGTCAGAGCAAGCCTTCACCAACAACGGGCAAGCATTTATCCGGGCATAAGAATGTAGATAAGTGGGAAAATATTTTTCCTGAAGAAAGCCGGCAACAAAGTATAAGTAAATCGCAGAGTGATATATCCGAGCCGCATATGTCAATTATTTCCAAGTTGGATAAAAAGGATGAAGATGCAAATTTGCCTGCAAAATTTATTCAGTTACAGAACCGCTTTATTCTCAGTACTGTAAAGTCTGGCATAATGATAATTGACCAGCAGCGTGCCCATGAAAGGATACTTTTTGAGAAATTTCAGGATAACAGGTCAAAGAATAAATCTTTGTCGCAAACATTATTATTCCCTGAACAGATTTCACTAATTGAAAGCGATGCTTCACTCCTGAGAGAAATAATGGATGAGATAGTTTCCTTAGGTTTTGACATTTCGGAATTCAGTAAAAATACATTTGTTATAAATGGCATTCCCTCTGAAATTCCTGACTCTGTGAATATTGCAGAACTGATAGAGAGTTTGTTAGAAAATTTTAAGAAGAATCAGTCAGAGCTTAAACTTGATGTAATTTCAAATTTAAGCCGTGCATTGGCAAAACGACTCGCGATAAAACATGGTAAAGCATTAACAGAATTGGAAATGAACTCACTTGTTGATGCTTTATTTGCATGCAGCATCCCGAACGTCTCCCCTTCAGGAAAACCAATTTTGAATATTATTGAAACAGATGAACTTACCAGCAGATTTAAGTAATATATTCTGCTCTTTGTATTTGATTCATTTTTTTATCTAAGCACCGGAATTTTGTAATTTAACCTGTCGCTTTTTGTTTGAATATCTATAATTAATATTCCATTTGTAAGATCATTCTGTGATATTAAAATGTCATTATATCCGGCATTTAAAAATATTGCATCTGTTTTAACACTACTTCCACCAGCATTAAATATTCGCAAACTTGCATCAATATCAATTTTTGATGTAAGCCTCAGAACAATATCATTATTGCTGTTTAAGAACCAATAGCCTTCTAATTCATTATTAGTTTGCATTATATTTACAGCTATAATTTCGGAATTATCGGTTGATCCGTCAAAGTCTTTCTGTACTAGCCTGTAGTAAACAACATCATGATTATCATCAATTTCAAAATCAAGATATTCATAATTGCTTATTTGTGAAGTAGTCCCATTACCACTAACAAATGCAATGTTTTCGAAATTATTTGCATTGTAGCTCCGTTGAATAAAGAAACCATGATTATTAATCTCCGATGCTGTTGTCCATTGAACTGCAATATGATCACCCTGCAATGTAGCTTCAAAATTGAGCCATTCAACCGGCAGCGCCTCTGAATCACCCAGTGAATTGCCAAGAACAAAAATACCACCTTGATTAAAAGGTTGAACAGACCTGATAATACCGCCGGTTTCACCTGAGCCATGGCCTCCTAAATTATATACGCTCTTATCATCAATATATAAAACTCGCAATTTCTCACAGTCTAATACATTATCATCTTCGCTATAAGATATTGTGATTTTTCCGATATCTATTTTTGTATCATTTAATAAACTAAGCTGAACATGAAAATTATTATTAACAAACTCAATTTCATCAGGCAAGTCATATACAGGTGCTGCTTCTTCTATAAGCTCCATTTTGTATAAACCGGCTTTATCATCAGTATGTTTCACACTAATAGATACAGGTTTAATAGTTGTTGAAGTTCCCACAGGAAAAAAAGCATTTTGCACATTATCTGAGATATTGGGTAAAACATATTGAGCTAAAGGGCCCAAAATATAGGAGAAATTTGAATAAGTTACATTTTCGCTATCGTGAACGATAATATATTTATCTTCTGAAGTGTACACTTTTCCATTAACAAGCTCCAATGAATTAACATTCACCATGCCATCGATTAAAACTCCCGCTTCTCTTTTTACTACAAGTTTATTTATATTAGCCTCTTTTATGGTTGCTCTATTTGAAGAGCCTTTTATAACAAGAGCGGAATACTCCCCTCCTTTTAACATTCCATCACGCCCTTCCACTGGATAATAAATATTTCCGCTAACCGCCAAATTATATTTGTCAATGTTTATTATTCCATTTGTTATAATAAAGTCATTTACACTAATATCTTCAAGCACATTTATTTCTTTATTGTGCTCATTCATGTTTATCTCAATATTGCCAAAATCTCCCCCGGGAATGTAAACATAGTCTGATTTAAAAGTAATTTTACTTGATGAAGAAATATTATCAAAGTGAATATTGCTAATATTTTGCGTTTCTTCTTCAATAATGAATTTGGCATTATTATTCATTGACAATGAAGCAATCTCAATATTATAATTTCC
>JAWOBS010000156.1:0-13456 GCA_046484145.1 Bacteroidales bacterium | reverse complement strand
GTTGCAATGCAAAAGACATTGATCACAAATAGACAACTCCCCTCTTAACCTCTTTTGCACCATCATATCAAGACTTTCACGCAAAGCCGGTATAGAAACTTCATTAACAACTTCTGAAGCAAAAGCATACATGAGTAATTGGCGGGCAGTTTTTTCACATAATCCACGAGAATGCAGATAAAACATAGCATCCGGGTCAAGTTGTCCTACGGTTGCACCATGGCTACACTTAACATCATCAGCATATATCTCAAGATGTGGTTGTGTATATATTTTTGCATCATCCGTTAACAAAATATTTTTATTAGATTGATGTGCTTCAGTTTTTTGAGAGTCTTTTCTTACCAAAACTTTACCGGAAAAAACAGCCTTTGCCTGATCATCCAGTATTCCCTTATAAAGCTGATTGGAAAAGTTTTCATGGTCCACATGGTCTACATATACCTGGTTATCAACCTTTTGTTTTCCATCTACCAGGTATAATCCATAAAGATTAGTTTCATTATCTGTTCCATTGATGCTTACACTAACATTGTTTTTTGTAAAACCACCATTAAGTGTAATTGCATTTGTCCTCAATTTGCTACCGGCATTTTGTTTAAAAAATAAATTAGTCAGCAAATTAGAATTTTCTCCCATGTTTTGAACTTTATAATGCTCAAAGTCAGAGCCTTCACCCATAAAAATTTCTGAAACAGTATTTGTAAAGCTTAAACCATGCATCAGGCTGTCATCACAATGCAAGAGAGTTAATTTACTATTCTTGCCCATAACAATTAAATGCCTGGGTTGAAGAAATAAATTGTTTTGTGAATTAACAACATTAATAATTTGAATTGGTTTTTTAACTTCAACATTATCAGGCACATATATAAACAAACCATCCTGCATAAAAGCAGTATTCAGCGCAACTAGCCCGGGTTTTTCCATATCAGCAATTTGCCCGATATATTTATCAATAATATCAGGATAAACTTCCATTGCTTTTGACAATCCTCCAATGATAGTTCCATCAGGAAGCTGGGTTATTGGGGCATTATTATAAACATACCATCCATTTAGGGTAGTAACGCAGTACGTTCCAAGGTCTATAACGTCACATGAAAAAATCTTATCTATATCAACACTACGGCTTTTATTCTCAAAATTAAAATCAAAGTCATAGCTAAAAATACTATCAAGGTCAGTATGCCTCCAATTCTCATCATTTTTATCCGGGAAACCCTTATTTGCAAAAATACCGATGGCCTTATCTCTTAATTGACTAACAATTAAGGATGAGTTTGCATTTATATGCCTGTTATTGTTTTTATATAATTCAAGAATTTGCTCTTTCATTAAACAGCAATATTTAAAATTTAAATTCTATTTATTCTTTAGCACTAGTTTCCAAATGATCTTTTATCCATTCATAACCTTTTTCTTCCAATTCAAAAGCAAGTTCCTTTGTGCCACTTTTCACAATTCGCCCATCATATAAAACATGAACAAAATCGGGGACTATAAAATCAAGTAATCGCTGATAATGTGTAATAACAATAGTTGCATTATCTGGCCTTTTAAGTTCATTAACTCCATTGGCTACAATTCTTAGTGCGTCAATGTCCAAGCCTGAATCAGTTTCATCAAGAATAGCCAACTTTGGCTCAAGCATAGCCATTTGAAAAATTTCATTTTTCTTTTTCTCCCCACCGGAAAATCCTTCATTAACTGAACGGTTTGTTAAATTTGATTGTATTTCAACAACTTTTTTCTTTTCATTCATCAATTTTAAAAACTCTGCACCGGAAAGTGCATCAAGCCCATAATACTTTCTTTTTTCATTTAATGCTGTTCTCATAAAATTCACCATGCTTACGCCGGGTATTTCGACCGGGTATTGAAAACCCAAAAAGATTCCCTCTTTAGCCCTTATATCAGGTTGCATTTCAAGTAAATCTTTATCAAAATATTTAATTTCACCAGATTCAACTTTAAAAACTTCCTTGCCGGCAATTACAGATGCTAAAGTACTTTTTCCGGAACCATTCGGGCCCATTATAGCATGGACTTCACCAGCTTTGACCTCGAGATTAAAACCTTTTAAGATCAATTTATCATTTATTGAAACTTTTAAATCTTTTATTTTAAGCATATTAAAAAAATTATATTAAATACTGTATAACTATCCGACACTTCCTTCCAGGCTTATGCTAAGCAACTTTTGAGCTTCCACTGCAAATTCCATTGGTAATTTTTTAAGTACATCTTTAGCATATCCATTTACAATTAAACCAATAGCACTCTCCATATCTATTCCTCTTTGCAAACAATAAAACAATTGATCTTCAGATATTTTACTTGTTGTCGCCTCATGTTCAACCACTGAAGATTTGTTTCCTACTTCAATATATGGAAAAGTATGAGCTCCACACTTATCTCCTAATAATAAAGAATCACATTGAGAAAAATTTCTTGCATTTTCTGCATTCCTGGATGTCTTTACCAAGCCTCTGTAGCTGTTATTACTGTACCCGGCAGAAATACCCTTGCTTATTATTGTGCTTTTAGTATTCTTACCAAGATGAATCATTTTTGTTCCTGTATCAGCTTGTTGATAATTATTTGTTACTGCTACAGAATAAAACTCTCCTGTAGAATTATCGCCTTTTAATATCAGGCTGGGATATTTCCATGTAACAGCAGAACCAGTTTCAACCTGGGTCCAGGATATTTTAGAATTATCACCCTTACAAATACCTCTTTTTGTAACAAAATTATACACACCACCCTTGCCTTCTTTATTACCCGGCCACCAATTCTGCACTGTTGAATATTTAACTTCAGCATCTTTATGAGCCACTATTTCCACAATTGCAGCATGCAATTGATTTTCATCCCGAATTGGTGCTGTACAACCTTCCATATAGCTAACATATCCACCCTCTTCAGCAATTATCAATGTTCTTTCGAACTGACCGGTATTTGCAGCATTTATTCTGAAATAAGTTGAAAGCTCAAGTGGGCATCTAACTCCTTTGGGAATATAACAAAACGACCCATCACTAAAAACAGCAGAGTTTAAAGCTGCAAAAAAATTGTCTTTATATGGAACAACTGAACCCATATACTCTTTTACAAGTTCAGGATGCTTTTGAACGGCTTCGCTAAAACTACAAAAGATAATTCCTTTTTCAGCAAGAGTTGACTGGAAAGTGGTTTTTACTGATACTGAGTCAATTACTGCATCAACTGCAACACCGGCAAGAACTTTTTGCTCTTCCAGGGGAATGCCGAGTTTATTGAATGTTTCTATAAGCTCAGGATCAACCTCATCCATACTCTCATGCTTCGGCTTTTTTTTGGGTGCTGCATAATAAATTAAATCCTGATAATCAATTTTTTTATAATCAACATGAGCCCATGCCGGCTCTTTTAATGTTAACCAATGTCTATATGCTTTTAACCTAAACTGCAACATAAAATCAGGCTCATTCTTTTTTGCAGAAATAAACCTTATAGTATCTTCAGTAAGGCCTTTTGGTGCCTGATCCGTTTCTAAATCAGTATAAAAGCCATATTTATATTCTTCTTTGGCAAATTTATCTATTGCCTTATTATTGTCTTTAGAATCTGCCATTTCAACAAACAGCTTTAATTTAGATTGATTTAAAATTAGTGTACAAAGATAACAAACATAGGGCTGTAAATCAAAACGCAGGAAATAATATTTTGTTTAATAATGAAGCTTATAATCTTAAATAAAGACAATAAATAATCATTATAAATAATGAAACAAACTTATAAGTTTGAACAAAATGATTTTACTTAAGAAAAATGACAAAATTAATATGCCCTGGCAAAAATAACTCTTTGTGAAGATGGCTTTCCTGAGAATATGCATTTACCTTGTTCTTTTTTATTATTTAAAGGAATGCATCTTATAGTTGCTTTAGTCTCCTCTTTAATTTTTTGCTCTGTTTCAGGAGTACCATCCCAATGAGCATAAATGAAGCCGGCTTTATTATCCAGAATATCACAAAACTCGTTCCATGTATCAGCGTAGTGAGTTGAGTTTTCCCTAAAAGCCAGTGCTTTTTGATAAAGATTATCTTGTATTGCATCGAGCAAATGGGAAATTTTATTTTCAATATCCGATAAATTATAAATATTTTTTTCCAAAGTATCTCTTCTGGCAACTTCCACAGATTCATTTTCTATATCTCTTGGCCCAATAGCAATTCTAACAGGAACACCTTTAAATTCGTATTCGTTGAATTTCCAACCTGGCTTATGAGTTTGCCTGTTATCAAACTTTACAGAAATACCTTTTGCTTTAAGTTTATCAACTATTTCATCCGCTTTTTTACATACAGTATCATATTGTTCCTGGTTTTTATAGATTGGTACAATCACAACCTGAACGGGAGCAAGTTTTGGAGGCAGAACAAGGCCATTATCATCGGAATGTGCCATTATCAATGCACCTATAAGTCTGGTAGAAACTCCCCATGAAGTTGCCCAAACGTAGTCTAATTTACCTTCCTGGTTTGTAAATTTAACATCAAACACCTTTGCAAAATTCTGTCCTAAAAAATGAGAAGTTCCGGCCTGCAATGCTTTCCCGTCTTGCATTAAAGCCTCAATACAAAATGTTTCAACTGCACCGGCAAATCTTTCATTTGGAGATTTTATACCTTTAATAACAGGGACAGCCATAAAATTTTCAGCAAATTCGGAATAAACATCAAGCATCTTTGTTGTCTCCTCCCAAGCTTCTTCCTGGGTTGCATGGGCTGTGTGCCCTTCCTGCCAAAGGAATTCGGCAGTACGCAAAAACATACGTGTACGCATTTCCCATCTGACAACATTTGCCCATTGATTAACCAATATTGGTAAATCCCTGTAAGATTGAATCCAGCCTCTGTATGTATCCCAAATAATAGTTTCTGAAGTAGGCCTGATTATAAGCTCTTCATCCAATTTTGCAGTCTCATCTACAATCAGCCCTTTACCTTCGGGATGGTTTTTTAACCTGTAATGAGTTACAACCGCACATTCCTTGGCAAAGCCTTCAACATGATCTGCTTCTTTACTAAAAAACGACTTTGGTATAAAAATTGGGAAGTAAGCATTTGAATGCCCGGTATCTTTAAACATTTTATCAAGAGCTCCTTGCATATTTTCCCAAATTGAATATCCATATGGTTTTATAACCATGCAGCCTCTAACAGCCGAATTTTCAGCTAATTCAGCTTTCTGAACGATATCATTATACCATTTGGAATAATTTTCTTCTCGTGTTGAAAAATCTTTTGCCATAAAATTTTAATAATGGTATGAAAATTGTAATATATTTAATAACTAAATAACGAGCAAATTTAAGAAAATTAAATAAGCTCTCAAGAACAAAGTTTAAAAAACAAAATGAATGTCTCATCATAAAAACACGGAAAGATGAAAACACTAATTAAAATATTCGCAATTGTCGCCTTATTTACGACTTCCTGTACAAGTTCTTACTACACAGGTAGTGTTTATGACGACGTATACTACAGTCCGGAAAACGAGATTCCTGTTGAAGAGCCTATCACACAGGGAAAAGCTACTGTAGTGGAAAAACCTGCTAACCAAAGTCAAACTCAGGCTATTCAGGATCAGGATACAGCATATTATGAATATGACAATAAACAAACAGAATATGCTAACGATCAGTATAGCCAGGAGCCTTCTTATACTGATACTTATTATGATGATGAAGGTGACACATATGTGTCAAACTATTATTATGGAGATTATTATGACTATGCCTATTCATCAAGAATAAGAAGGTTTCACAGGTATGATTATGTCTCATTTGCATACTATGACCCATGGTATACAAATATGTACTGGTACACACATAATCCTTATTACTATGGTGTAAGTATTTACCTGGGTTATGGTGCTCACGGATTCTATTATCCCGGTTATTACTACCATCCATATTACTACAACCCATATTATGGATATGGTTACGGGTACGGGTACGGATACGGATATGGATACGGATATTGGTCAGGTTACCATCATGGATATTGGGCAGGATACTACTCCCATTATAACAACTATTATAACTACCAGTATTTATACAACAGTTATGACAGAAGTAACTATTACTACGGTCACAGGGGAAGTGAAGCAAATACAACCTCCACAGGACATTCAGGCAGGACCAGAGATTTAAGTGCAAAATCAACACTTGCTGCAAACTATGAAGCAAAACAAGAGAGAACACTAGGAACTTCCCGTAAAGCTCGGGATACTAAAAAAGAAGAAAAGCCATCAATAAGTTCCGGTGCAACAAACACTTCAGCACAAGGTGAAACAACCAGACCTGTTGATGCAAGCAGAAGTGAAACTGATCAAGTATCAGGTAGTAAAAAACCGGTTGATGGAGACAAGCCTGTTGAAACAGCACGTCCTTCTGATCAAAGACAGCCTGACAGATATAAACCAAGCCGTACGCCGGAAGATTATTCTGCACCAAGCCGTGATCAATATAAAAGGGATCAACGTAACAGGTATGAAAGGCCACAACAAGCCCCAACAGGAAGTCAAAAAGCAAGGGATTCACGTTCTGAAAAACCAGCAAGGACTTATACTTCACCGAGTTATCAACAACCTAAATCAACTCAGCAGTATAGTAGTCCTCAAAGAGACAGGACACCCTCAGGCACTGGCAGAGATGCTGAGCAAACAAGGCCACAGAGAAGTCAGCCTTCAAATCAACAAGCAAGGCCACAAAGACAACAAACCAGGCCGAGTACTAAACAGCCGCCAAGGCAAAAAACTTCACCTTCAAGGCAAAGTACTCCGCAGAAGCGTACAGCTCCTGCCAGAAGTACAACTCCTTCAAGGCGTCAGCCAAGCAGCACACGTAGTGCTCCATCAAGAAGCAGCAGTAGAGCTACTCCTTCCAGAAGTAGTAGCAGCAGAAGTTCTGCATCACCGTCAAGAAGCAGCTCTTCAAGGAGTAGCGGATCGTCATCCAGAAGTAGCTCTCCTTCAAGAAGTAGTTCTTCTTCAAGCTCGAGCAGTTCCAGTAAAAGAAAATAAGATAATGCAAAAGAGTTTAGACTTAATAGTTTTGTATACATAGAAAAGTAATAACAAAAAATAATTCTATCAAATATGAAAAAGCTAAAAATAATATTTGCTCTATTGCTCCTAACGGCAGTTAGCACACATGGACAAAACCAATCAGACGCACTGAGATATTCATATCTTAATTATGGCGGCACAGCTCGATTTATGAGCATGGGAGGTGCTTTTGGTGCTCTTGGTGGTGATATTTCTGCACTTAGCACAAACCCTGCAGGAATTGGAATATTCAGAGGTTCAGAATTCACTGTAACTCCCAGTCTCAACTATAGCAAAGTAAGTTCTATGTATTACGGGCTATCAGATGAAGATATAAAATACAGTTTTAATTTAAAGAATATTGGATTCATATTTACAGTTCCTTTACAAGGCGGTATTGAAGAGCCGGGTATGAAAAGTTTAAATTTCGGATTTGGATTAATCCAACATAACAATTTTAATAACAGGATGGTTGCAGAAGGCTTCAATAATGAAAGTTCTTTGATGACACATTTTTTAAACCAGGCAATTTCTGAAGGCAGTATCGACAGGCTAGATCCTTTTACAACCTCATTAGCTTATGACACATGGCTTCTCGGTACAGAAGAAAGCACAGGAGAATTCTTTGTAGATATGCCTGATGGTAATGTAAAACAAAGGATGGAAAAAAATACATCCGGTGGCATCAGGGAGTTGGTTTTAACAATGGGAGGCAACTATAATGATATTGCATATTTTGGAGCCACAGTTGGCATACCATCGGTCAGATATGAAGAGAGCTTTACATTTATTGAACAAGATACTAAGGAGTTAAATGCAGAATTTAATTCACTTGAATATAATCAATATCTATATACAAGTGGAACAGGCTTTAATGTAAAATTGGGTGCTATTTTTAGAATTGCAGATATTGTACGCTTAGGTGCAGCAGTTCATACTCCTACCTTTTACAGCATGGAAGATGAATATCATAACTCTATGAGGTCTGATCTGAATTTCGATGATTACCCAAATGAAGCAGAATCTCCAAAAGGATTTTTTGAGTATGAAATTAACACACCATTAAGAGCACTTGGAAGTGCAGGTGTTGTTATTGGCAATCTTGGTATTTTAAGTGTTGATTATGAATTCACTGATTATTCCAGTATGCGCCTACGTAGTAATGATTACCATTTTTCAGATGAAAACAGGGCTATAAAAAATGATTTTAAAGAACAGCATGGGATACGCGTTGGTGGAGAGCTGCGTTTATCTCCTGTATTTTTAAGAGGTGGATATGCAATGTACACAAGCCCATATACCGGAGGATTAGATGACTTAGCAAAAACAGCTATTTCTGCGGGTATTGGAATAAGAGATAGAGGATATTTCTTAGATTTTGCTTATGTATATAATTTATACAGTGAGGATTTTTATCCTTATACAAATGCCGATGCTATACAGGCTGCTACATTTGACTATACACAAAGCAATTTTGTATTAACATTGGGTTTACGCTGGTAGGATAATTTGGTTGATGTTGTTTATGTTTTGTTTCAGCCCGGATATTTTCCGGGCTTTTTTTAAAGCTATATTTCTACACTGTCTGCGATATCCTCATCTACAAGAACTCTACCACAGTATTCGCAAACAATAATCTTCTTATGCAACTTTATATCTAACTGCCTTTGTGGTGGAATTTTATTAAAGCAACCTCCACAAGCATCTCTTTCAACAACAACCACAGCAAGGCCATTTTGAGAATTATTCCTAATCCTTCGGTATGCAACTAATAAGCGTTCTTCTATGCTTTTTTCCTGCTCCTGAGATTTTTTGATTAGTTGTTCTTCTTCTTTTTGTGTTTCAGAAACGATATCTTCCAGCTCTTTATTCTTTTCATTAAGGTCATCTTTACGCTCAGCCAAATTACTTTCTGCAGTATTAAGAATTTCAGTTTTGGTTTCAATTTCCTGAGTGTATTCCTTTATTTTCTTTTCACAAAGCTGTACTTCAAGGCTTTGATATTCAATTTCTTTTGTCAATGAATCATATTCACGATTGTTACGCACGTTCATCTGTTGAGTTTCATATTTTTTTATCAACTCATTACAATCAACGATTGCATTCTTTTTGTTTATAATTTCCTGATCAAGCTCATCAATATCTTGCCTCATCTTTTCAATCCTGGTCTCCAAACCTGCTATTTCATCCTCAAGGTCTTGGACTTCCAAAGGTAATTCACCTCTAACAGCACGAATTTTGTCTATTTGATGATCAACCCTTTGCAAAGTATACAAATTAATCAATTTCTTCTTTACAACTTGTTCAAGGCTTTCTTCAGGTGCAGTTTTAGTTGTGATAATTTTATTCTCCGTAATAACTGCTTCTTCTTTAGGTGGCTTTGACTTTTTAACTGTTTTTGATGCTTTAGACATATTCTTTATTTTATGTGTTTCAAAAAATATTAAAAATAATTTACGGCATTTTTTTGCCTTTGGGAAATTTGGAGTGCAAAGTTAGTAATTTTTTTGCTAACAATTTCATATATAATATTTGAAGTAAAATGTTCTGTTTCAAAATGTCCGGCATCAACTAGCAAGATATTATTTTGACTATCCAGAAATTGATGGTATTTAATATCTCCGGAAATAAAAGCATCAGCACCCATTCTAATTGCATTTTCAAGCAGAAATCCTCCGGATCCACCGCAAACAGCAACCCTTGATATTTCTTTGCCTATTAATTCAGAGTGCTTTAAGACTGTTGCATTAAGAGAATTCTTAACAAGCTTCAGAAACTCTTCTTCCTTAAGTGGATCTTTAAGATCACCGATCATGCCGGCACCGGCTCTGTAAAATTTATTATCAAGCGAATAAATATCATAAGCTACCTCCTCATACGGATGAGCTTTTATCATCTCATTTAGAATAACATTTTGCAAATATTCGGGAAATATAGTTTCTATTCTCACTTCAGGTTCAAAGTGCAATTTATCAACTTCACCTACAAAAGGATTAGCAGCATCAGACGCACGAAAGGACCCCTCTCCATTCAGGTTGTAACTACAGGAGTCATAATCGCCAATTTTGCCGGCACCGGCATCAAACATAGCTTTCCTTACTTTCTCAGCATGAGCTAAAGGACAAAAAACAACAAGCTTTTTCAACATATTTTGTTTAGGCGCCAAAATATTCAAATTATCCAAACCCAATTTCTCAGCAAATACTTTATTCACTCCAATAAATGAATTGTCAATATTTGTATGAACAGCAATTATAGCAATATCATTTTTAACTGCTTTAATTAAAATACGCTCATTAAAATTTTTTCCTGTTAAGCTTTTTATAGCATCAAAGATTAATGGGTGGTGTGATATAATAATATCGCATTTGCTTTCAACGGCTTCATTTAAAACATTTTCGGTTAAATCAAAGCAAATTAATCCTTTAGTTATTTTTTTGTGTGGGTCACCTAGCAGCAATCCTGAATTATCATAACCTTCCTGCAAAGCAAATGGAAATTCTTCATTTATAATATTGACTAAATCTTTAAGTATCATAATTATATTTTTTCCAAAATTAGAAAAAATATATATTCATTTATATCAAAAGCTATTAATATATATCAATTTTAAAGGCATTTACAATCAAAAAGACTTATTTAATTTGTTTTAAGTATCATTATAGCTAAAATATATTTTATTAACTAATGAATTCTTAACTTTGACATATGAATTATTTTAAAATATTACTTTTTCCTTTTGCAATAATTTATGGAATTGTAGTTTTTATCCGCAATAAGCTTTTTGATTGGGGCTTATTGAAAAGTGTCAAATTTAAAGTACCTGTTATAGGAGTAGGCAACTTAAGTGCGGGGGGTACCGGAAAAACTCCACATGTAGAATATTTAATTGAATTACTGTCTCAAGATTATAAGGTAGCTATTTTAAGCAGAGGTTATAAAAGAACAACAAAAGGCTTTTTAATCGTTAACCAAAATTCAACCAGCAAGGAAGTTGGTGATGAGCCTTTGCAGGTTTTTCATAATTACCCTGACGTCACAGTAGCAGTAGATGAAAAAAGAGTCAGAGGTATAAATAAGTTATTAAAAACCGACCCCGGCATTCAGGTAATTATTTTGGACGACTCCTTTCAGCACAGGTATGTTAAGCCACAGGTAAATGTATTAATCACAGAGTATTTCAAGATGTTCTATAATAATTTATTGTTGCCCTGTGGCACATTAAGAGAACCCAAATCACAAGCAAAAAGAGCTGATGTGATGATAGTTTCAAAAACTCCTGAGGTTTTTTCTCCACTTGACAGGCGGTTAATATTAAAAAAGTTAAAAAGATACAAAGTAAAAAACATCTTCTTCTCATATATTAAATATAAATCCTGGGTGCCTTTTACAGAGGCGGCAAAAAAGAAAACAAAGTCAGAGGCAAAAACAATCTTCTTACTTACAGGCATAGCAAATCCGTCTGCACTAGAAGAACAGCTAAAAAGGCAAAGTGAAGAATTATATTGTTACCACTATCCTGATCATTTTAATTTTACAACAAATACTTTATTAAAATTAAAAGAGAACTTTAACAATAAGTTTTCCGGTTCAAAGGTAATTATAACGACACAGAAGGATGCAATGCGCCTTCAAAGGCCGGACTTAATTGAGATAATAGATGATTTGCCAGTATACACACTACCAATGCAAATTGAGTTTCATCAGAAAGACAAATCAGGCTTTGACACTTTTATAAAAAAATCGATAAAAAAATAGTTACCCAAACAAAACATCAAAATACTAACTTTGCAGGATTAACCATAAAACAAAAACAATGAACTTGTTGGTATTTAGCGGATTGTTCTTTCCTATATTATTATTTGGTTTAAGTGTATATTTATTCAGGATATGCAACAAAAACTTAAAGCTTCTAGTCGCATTCAGCGGTGCATTTCTTTTATCCTTAACATTTAACGAGTTAATACCTCATATTTTTGGCGGCATTAGTGCCGAAGGTCACAGTCACGGGCATATTCATGAGCATGAGAGCCATCTATATTTCAACATAAACATGATGGGTTTATTTGTATTAGCGGGATTCTTTATTCAGCTATTACTTGACTATTTGACCAAGGGAGTTGAACACGGCCATTTGCACTCCAAATGTCCTGCACATGAATCACATTTGCAGGGTGAACCAAAGTATGGAATATCATATATCCCTGTTATTATCGGTTTATGCCTACACTCATTTCTGGAAGCAATGCCACTGGCAGAGGGATTTTCCAATGATCAGATTCAAAAACAATTGTTGTTAGGCATCGTTATTCACAACATACCTCTATCAGTTGTTTTGATGAGTTTATTCATTCAAAACGGATTATCCAGGAGAAAATCAGTAATACTTTTGTTAATATTTGCATTGGCCGGTCCTGCCGGAGTAGTTAGTGCAGATTTTGCCGGCAGTTATATATTACAAGACATGGAAACCTTTTTCAAGATTTCCATGTCCTTAGTTGTTGGTATATTTTTACACATTTCAACAACAATATTATTTGAAAGTGATGAGGATCACAGGTTTAATTATAAAAAACTGGCAGTCATTGTACTAGGTGCTTTAATAGCCTTAATACATTTCTAATTAGGCTCAGATTTTTTTACGAGCATTTGCTTTCACCGCAGTTTGTACAAACAAGGCATCCTTCCTGGTATATGACAGTATCCTGTTTGCAATTAGTACATTTAGCTCTACGTGCTTTTGTTCCGTCAGGAATAAATTTCTTCAAAGCTCTAACGATACCATTTTTCCATGTATGAAGGTGATCGCTATCAAGGCTTAGATTTTCGATTACACCTACAACAGAATCTATAGGCATTCCATGTCTAAGTATACCGGAAATTAATTTTGCATAATTCCAGAATTCTTTATTAAATGAACGGCTTAGGCCTTCAATAGTAACTTTATATCCATCAAGGTCTTTAAATCTGAAGTCGTATCTCTTTTCTCCATTTTCATTTACACTTTTGATGACCCAGCCTTTTTCAACATATGGTGGCAAATAGAAACCTTCAGCCTTTCCTGTAAAAATCTCGTAAGGCCTGCCATCAAGCACACCAACAACTGCCATCCACTTTTCAGAGTTATTGTTAAATCTGATTACTTCTGCTTTAAGGGATTTAGGTCTTTTAGGTGCTATTGTTTCTTTAAACTCAACTTCTCCGTCATTTTTCTTTTTAGAATCTTTAACCAATACACCGGATCTGGATCCGTCTCTATAAACGGTAACACCTTTACATCCGCTTTCCCATGCTGTTTTATATATTTGTCCAACGAGGTCTTCCTTAACTTCATTAGGAATATTAACAGTTACAC